>JBFHRT010000073.1:0-8262 GCA_041591575.1 Spongiibacteraceae bacterium | reverse complement strand
GGCGCGCAGGTCTACCAGATTGTGGATGCCCTTGGCTTCCATCGCCTCGGCGCCGAAGGCTGAAATCGATATCGGCGCATCCTGCAGTGATTCGGCTTTTTTCTGTGCGGTGACGATCACTTCTTCCAGCATCGGCTGGGCAGCCACTACCGGGGCGGCGGCCAACAGTAGAAGTCGGCTGCAGTGAAGCGGCATGTTGCGGAGTACTTTGTTCATGCGAGTACCTCAGGTGCTGAGTTCAGGGCCGCACAGCGGCCATTTTCCCGTAGCAGTTACTTATTTTTATTCGGGTGCCTAGGCTAGCACTGAGTCACAACGGCGGAATTGTCCATTTGGACTAGTCCTGGAGGGCGGGCTAGTCTGAAGGCATCGGGCCTGGATGGGAAGGCAATGGCAGAACACGGCGAGGAGGCACTACCCCCAGAGGTAGTGGCGGCACTGCGGCGCGGGCGCAAGCTGGAGGCAATCCGGCTGCTGCGGGAACAGCGAGGCGACCTAGACCTGCTTGAGGCAAAGGATACGGTGGAGAGCTATCTTGCGAGCCACCCCGAGCTGAGGCCCATGCGGCGCCCGCAGGAGGACGCGGGGCTGTCGCGACTGCTGTTGATTACCGCCGCCGTGTTCACCATCATCGCCGCTTGGCGGTGGCTGCGGAGCGGCTGACTGGCGTTGCGCAAACCGGCGTCGCGAAACTGCCGTGCGCTAAGGCGGCTGCGGACCGTGCCGCAGCCGCCAGTGTAGTCAGCATCAACGCGGCTCGCAGATAAACACCGGAATATCGCGGTCGGTGCGCGCCTGGTACTCGTCGAAATCCGGGTACAGCTCGCACAGCCGCGGCCAGGCCTCGCGCTTTTCGTCACTGCTGAGGCGGCGCGCGCGCAGCTGGCGGCTGACACCGCCCACGGTCACCTCCACCTCGGGATTGGCCACCACGTTGTGATACCAGGTGGGGTTGCTGGGCATGCCGCCCTGGGAGGCCACCAGGTACACGCTGTCACTGCCCTCGCTCACCGGCAGGTGGATCAGCGCCACCTCCCGCCAGACCCCGCTCTTGGCTCCTTTCATGCCCACCACGCAGATGGGGTAGCCGCCCGGGAATTTGTTGAGCAGGCGGCCGCGGCTTTTCTTGAACACCCACACGTTGAAGCGGGTGTAGTGCTTCATCACCTTGCGGATGATGGGCACCTGCTTGTCGGGAATGGCTTTGACGTCCTGGCGGCGGGTTTTTACATAATCGAAGGAGTGTTCCTGGCTCACGGCGGCCTTCCTCTGTTATCGGTTAGCGTGAAAGTAAAACGCTATTGATAGCGCATCGCCGCCGGCTAAGCCATTACAAAATGGCCATTACAAATCGGCCATTACACAATGGCCATTAAAATTCTGCCCCTACCAAATGGCCATCACCCCCAGACCACTGCTTACGGGGTTGGAGTTTGCCAAACCCCATACCGCACCTATACTTTTTCTGACGATCAACGGCTGCTTCCAGGGGAGAGTGATGATCAGTCATAGCGATAAGCGCGCAGTTCTCCCAACCTCGGCAACAATCTACCGCCCCGTAGTAGAGTTCAGTCATCAAAAACCCATCAGTTCCTACCTGTGGGTACCCTATTTCGCGGTGTATATCTTCTGCGCTATTTTTTTTCAGGTGCGCAGCGGGCTGGATCCCTGGGACGAAGCGTCCCCCATTGAAGATTTCACCCGCCCACTGCTGTGGCTGCTGAGCGTGCTGAGCCTGCTCATTGCAGATTGTTACCGGCTGAACCACTGGCGAAGCTGGGCGTGGCTGCTCGGCTCCGCTGCCATCGCCTTAATGGCGCTTGATGAGACGTTTCAGTTTCACGAGCGCTCAGAGCAGTTCACCGGCGATGACGATCATATGAAGTTTGCTGAATGGGTGTTGGCCGGAATCGGCGTGTATATCATTCACTTGATATCGGTGCCCTGTAAGTACGCGCGAAGAGCGTTGGTGATTGGCTTTGTCTTTCACACCTGCTACATCCTGGTCGATGTGGGTGATGGCGACTACTACCGGCTGCCCTTCGGGACCATTACGGAGCTGCGATGGGTGGAAGAGTATCTCGAGCTCGTGGCGCTGTTAAGCTACTCCCTGGGCATCCTTTCCCTGCACCTGGCAACCCGCGCGCGCCCGGCTCAGCACTCCCGGGCATCTCCTCCCGGTTAGACACCACGGCCCGGCGCGCTCTACGTCGTCGCCCACTGCTATCTGCATTAGCGGCCGTTCAATAAGGCTATTCCCCTATAAGCGTTAGCGTATGACACGATCACCGCGCGCTGGCGCGGCCAGCAGCCTCAGCTAAACTTTCCTGTTAGAACCACAATCCGGCACCCCCACGCAGAGACAGCGTCCAGGGAGCACCCTATGATCAGCGCCATGCACCGCCGCAGCGCCGCGCTGGCGCTATGCGCCAGCCTGTTTGCCCCGCTGCTACTCGCCCAGAGCGCCACCGAGGCAGCCTCGGCGCCTAACTCGCGATCATCCACCGCGCAAAACGCTGCACAGCCGGTGCTGGAGGAGGTGCTGGTCAGCGCCCAGCGGCGCACCGAATCGCTGCAGGACACCCCGATCTCGCTCACCGCCTTCGACAGCGAGCGCCTGCAGAAAGACGGCATCAGCAACCTGGGCGACATCGCCAGCAGCGTGCCCAGCCTCAGCATCGAGCCCTTTCCCACCAACAACAGCAATCTGCGCATCTTTATTCGCGGCGTCGGCCTGATCGACACCCAGATCACCCAGGACCACTCGGTGGGGGTCTACCTGGACGGCGCCTACATCGCCCGCTCCACCGGCCTGGCGCTGGACGTGGCGGAGCTGGCGCGCATCGAGGTGCTGCGCGGCCCCCAGGGCACCCTGTACGGGCGCAATTCCACCGGCGGCACCATCAACCTGGTGACCGTGCGCCCCGACCCCGAGGCGCTGCGCGCGCGGCTGGAGCTGGGCGCCGGCAACCGCGAACTGCGCCGCGCCAAGGCCTCGGTGAACGTGCCGCTGGTGCCCGGCGCCGCCGCCAAGCTGGCGCTGCTGCACAGTGAGCGCGACGGCTTTATCGACAACAAGGGCCCGGGCGGCGATTTCGGCGACCGCGAGGCCCGCGGCTACCGGCTGGATCTGAGCTGGGATGTTACTGAGGCGCTGCACCTGGACTACGGCTACGATCACTCCGAGATCGAATTCTTCAACTACACCTACCAGGCCCAGGTGCCGCCGGCCATCACCGTGCCGGCGGGCCCGGCCGACGCACTGGCACTCAACGCCGCCGCCCTCTACGACTTCCAGAGCGGCCGCGTCAGCAGCATGACCACGGTGGTGCCGCTGCTGGAATCAGAGACCGAGATCGACGGCCATATGCTCAGCGCCCAGTACACCGTCAGCGAGGCGCTAGTGCTCAAGTACATCGGCGCCTGGCGCGAGCTGGAGGACGACGCCTACGCCGACCTCGCCGCCAGCGGCAGCCACGACTACCGGCTGGACAACTTCGCCTTCACCAGCCGTGACGGCATGAGCCACTTCCCCACCGGCTTTCCCAAGGTGGACCAGGAGCAGAGCTCCCACGAGCTGCAGTTGTCCGGGCTGCTGGCCGAGCGGCGGCTGGACTACATCGCCGGTCTCTACTACTTCGAGGAAGACGCCACCGAGGACAACCGCCCCGACCACCACCAGCTCAACGGGCCGCTGGCCATCGTCGTCGACCCCGCCGCCGGCACTACCACCACCACCTACCTGGTCAACGTGGTGGGCGCGCGCTTTGAAATCGACAACCGCGCCTGGGCGCTCTACGGCCGCCTCACCTGGACCCCACCGGTGCTGGAAGAGCGGCTGGCGCTGACCCTGGGCGCGCGCCACTCCGAGGACGAGCGCAAGGCCCGCCGGCAGTCCACCAATGCCAATTTTGTCGAGGTCGAGGCGCGCGATACCGCCAGCGGCGCGGTACTGTTCGCCTCGCCGCTGACCCCCATCGGCCCGGCCACCCTGTTTGACGAGCGCGGCGACCGCAACTTCAAGGACGACTCTTTCGAGGCCATCGCCGAGTACAGCGTCAGCGACACCCTCAATGTCTACGGCAAGTTCAGCGAGGCGTACAAGAGCGGCGGTTTCAACGTGCGCGACCCCGACCCGGCGCGCTTTCGCAACGGTTTCGACAAGGAGAAAGTAGAATCCTACGAGCTGGGCATCAAGAGCGAGTGGCTGCAGCGGCGGCTGCGGCTTAACGCCGATGTGTTCTACAGCGACTTCACCGACATTCAGCTCAATTTCCTGATTGGTTCCTCAATCTCCGATACCCGCGTGGTCAATGCCGGCGAGGCGCGCATGCAGGGTCTGGAACTGTCCGCCACCTGGCTGGCGCTGGCGGACCTGCTGCTGATGCTGGACTACGCCTACCTCGACGCCGATATCGAGAAAGCCACCGACCCCGACACCGGCATGGATGTCAGCGATGAGTTCCGCTTCAGCGCTGCACCCCAGCACAGTTACACCGCGGCGCTGGACTGGACCGCGGCGCGGCTGGAGTTCGGCCGGCTGGGGCTCAATGTAAGCTATCACTTTATGGACGAGCGCGACGGCAGCGCGCGCAGCGACTTCGTGCCGCAGACCTTCCTCGACGACTACCGCCTGCTCAACGCCCGGCTGGGGCTTTACGACATTGCCCTGGCCGAGGGCCAGCTCAGCGTGGCGGTGTGGGGCAAGAACCTGGAAGACCAGGAGTACGTGATCAACGCCCTCAACAACCTGCCCCACGCCAGCCGCGCGGTACTGTGGGGAGAACCGCGCAGCTACGGCCTCGATCTGGTGTACCAGTACTGAGGCTGAGGCAAGCCAGCGAGCCGGAAAGTTCACCGCACCTGGATCCCGGATCGCGCTGCGCGCGTCCGGGATGACGATGTGTAAACTCATTGGCTCACGGTGTGGTTTCGGCGCAGCGCTTATTCAAGCTGAAGACAACTGCCAGCAGCGAGCACCCTGATCGCGTTAGCTGGCGGTTAAAATTCCACGCCCCCCGAGTCATTCCGGCGCAGGCCGAATCCAGAGTTCGGGCCACTGCTATCGACACCCAAAAAATATCATCGCAAACAGCGAACTCATCGTATCTGTATCGCGCTGCACAGGCCTGGGATGACAGCCGGGCAAGTCACTTACTCCTCCAGATATGAGCGCAGATCCTGCGGCACTGGCATCGACCGGATGGCACTGACCCGGCTGCGACCGCTATTGCCCAACGGCACCCACAGCCGCGACAGCAGCAGCGCGGCGAGGATGCGCGGCAGCTGCCCGCGCACCTCCTGCCAGTCGCGCGCCACCCAGCCCAGCCGCAGCATCCACAGGTGACTGCGGGTGTGGCGCCAGGCGGAGCGCTGGCCGAGAATATGGGCCCGCTCCAGGTGGCGGAAGGCGCCGTCAAAGTCGCGCCGGCGATAGTGCTCGCGGGCCGCCTGCATTTCGGCATCAAAGGCCTGTTTGATTCTCTCGTTCATGCGCATTTCCTTTTTCGAAGCCGTTATCACGAGGCGCACCCCGTCGTCGCGAGCCGCGCTATGCGCGGCTTGGCGATCTCCCTCAGGCAAGGCGGCCCACTCAGGGAGATTGCTTCGGCTGAAAAACGCCTCGCAATGACGGGATGCTTGATGGGCCCTGTAGCAATCGCCGGAAACCCGCTGCGCGCTTATTCCGGCCTACAACAGTCCCTCACTCAACCCCCACAAGCACACGCCCCCCGCTGCACCGGCGGGCAGGGCACATCGCCGTAGGAGCAGAACACGCAGCAGTGGCCGGGCTTGGGTCGCAGCAGCTCACCGCAGCCGCGGCAGCGGTAGAACCACTGGCAGGCGCCCAGCGGCATGGTCTCGCGCCGGCGCCAACCGCAGTGGGGGCAGCACAGAGTGGACTGGCGCTGCACGTTGCTCACAGCGGCCCCCCGGCGCTCAGCGGGCAGCGCTTGGCCGGCGGATCGAACAGGTCCCACAGCGACACCGCCAGCATCAGCCCCAGGCCTAGATAGAACAGCGGTGTGCTCCAGGCCGCGCTCCACCACAGGTAGAGGGTGGCCAGCACCAGCGCCGGACCCGTCAGCGCCAGCGCCATACGCCACCAGCGCCGGTGGTGCAGACCGGACACACCATTGGCCAGCAGCCCGATCAGCGCGAAGGCCGGCAGCAGGGTGTTGATAAACACCCCCTCAAACTGCGCCAGCAGCCCCAGGCCGACGGCGGCGCCAATGGCCCCCAGGGCCGGGAAACAGGAGGCGCAGCCCAGTGCCGCCACCGCGGCGCCGAGGCTGCCGGTCTTGTCTAGTACGCGGCTGATTTCCACGCCGAGCCCTCCTCTTTTTGTATTCGTCTTTATAACTTCGACAGCGAGGGTCACAGAAATACACCCTGTAGCAGCCTACAGGGTCAAGGGAGGGAGGCTTGGCGGGCGGGCGCCCGCCGAACAGATGTTGATCAGCCCCGCGGTTGCGGCACGATGCGCAGGTAGGGCACCGGGGCTTTCCAGCCCTCGGGGTAGGTTTTTTTGGCTTCGTCGTCAGATACCGCCGGTACGATGATCACGTCCTCGCCCTGCTGCCAGTTCACTGGCGTCGCCACCTTGTGCTTGGCGGTGAGCTGGCAGGAGTCCAGCACCCGCAGCACCTCGTCGAAATTGCGGCCGGTGCTCATGGGGTAGGTGATCATCAGCTTGATCTTCTTGTCCGGGCCAACAATAAACACCGAGCGCACGGTGGCGTTGTCGGCCGGGGTGCGGCCCTCGGCGCCGCCGCTCTCGGAGGCCGGCAGCATGTCGTAGAGCTTGGCCACGCGCAGGTCGGTGTCGCCGATGATGGGGTAGTTGGGCGCCTGGCCCTGGGTCTGTTCAATGTCACGCGCCCACTTGCTGTGGTTGCCCACCGGATCGACACTGAGGCCGATGATCTTGCAGTTGCGCTTGTCGAACTCCGGCTTAATCTTGGCCATATAGCCCAGCTCGGTGGTGCACACCGGCGTGAAGTCTTTGGGATGGGAGAACAGCACCGCCCAGCCGTCACCTATCCACTGGTGAAAACTGATCCTGCCCTCGGTTGTCTCTGCATTGAAGTCGGGCGCCTCGTCACCTATGCGCAAGCCCATTGCCGTCACCTCCTTTTCCTTTAATCCGATTCCGGAAAATTCAGTATAGGAGATGTATCCGCTGGCGAGGGCTTGCTGCCGGCGCGGTGCGCAGGTGCAGATCAGGCGCCGGCGGGAGCCAGCGCCAGGGTGGCGACGATGGGGTTGTGATCGGAGCTGGACACCGGCTCGCTGTCGGCGATGGACAGCGACAGGCCGCGGAAGAACAGGTGGTCCAGCGCGTAGCCGAAGGCCTGGCGACGGTGGTCGTTGGCGTAGGCGGCACTCTCCAGGCCCAGCTCGGCCACGGTGTCGCGCAGCAGCGCCAGGCGCGCGCCGCTCCAGGTGTTGAAATCACCGGCAAACAGCTGGGGGCCGTCGTGAGCGGCCAGCAGCGCCGCCACCTGGCGCAGCTGCTTGCGCAGCTCGCCCAGCCCCAGGCTGAAGTTGACCGCGTGGATATTGGCCACCATCAGGGTGTCGTCGCGACCGGCCAGCGGGTATTCGGTGACCAGCGCCATCTTGGGGGTGGTCAACAGCGGCTCACGGCTCTGCAGGCTGCAGAAGGACAGCGCGGTGGCGCTGGCGGCAGTCATCACTCCCGAGGTGTAACGCGATGTACGGTAACCGGGCGAGAAGTCGCGCTCGCCGGCGACAGCGCTGTCAAAGTCGCCGCCCAGCAACGCCTCCTGCAGCAGCACCAGATCCTTGCCGGCAGACAGGCGCTGCAGGTCCGCCCGCCAGCCCTCGCGGCTGCCCTTGGCGATGTTCCAGCTCAGCAGCTTGATGGCCTCGCCGTTGAGCGCCAGCGGCGCACTGGCGCCGGCCAGGGCCGGGTTGTCGCGGCACAGGCCCGGTTGCCAGTGCACCCGCGCGGCCAGCTGTTGCCCGCTCTCGTATCCCGCCAGTGCGGCGGGCATTTCCTCCGCCGTGGCAACAGCGATAAAAATCGAGTGCCCCCAGGAGGTCATCAGCAATGACACAATCAGCAACAGCAGTTTCAACATCAATACCTTCCTCTCGAGCGCGCCCTTCCCCGCAGCACCGGCACGGCACTCAATGATGACAACAAGGTGAACAACAAATTGAGCCCCACTCTATCGGCGCCGCCGGAGGCTCACTATAGGGGTTGTGCGCAGGAAACTACCGCTGGGTTATATC
>JBFHRT010000072.1:0-8327 GCA_041591575.1 Spongiibacteraceae bacterium | reverse complement strand
TGACGGGACATTCGTGGTGCGGGAAATTTCTGCCGTCATCGCGAGGAGCGCGCTAGCGCGACGTGGCGATCTCCGCCAGGTTGGCAACGGATTCTAACAATCGCACTATTGCAACTGCCCCTCTAACCACCGCTCGATCTTCGCAAAAATCTCCTCGCGGTTCAGCTCATTAAAGTTTTCGTGATAGTTATCCGCGTAGTAGTGGTACTCCAGCCAGCGCGGGTCGATACTTTCCAGTAAGGCCTTCGCCCCTTCGGGGTCCGCCAGCCGATCGTCGCCGGCGACAGCGGCAAACAGCGGCTTATGCCAGCGCGGCATCAGCGCCGGCAGTTGCGCCTGTGCGCGGATCAATTCACTGGCCAGTCGGCAGCTCATCTCGCTGCCGCGGATGTGGTCGCTGGCATCGTCGTGGTGGCGCCGGGTGATGGCGGCGTCGTGGGTCAGCACTTCGGTGAAGTCTTCGATGGGTACTTTGAGCTTGGGGGCAAGCCGCGACAGCAGGCCCGACAGCGACAGCAGGATGGGCGAGACCGGCACTTTGTTGACGTAGAAGGGCGAGGACAGCACATAGCCCTTCACCGCTTCCTCGGTTGCGAAATGCTTCAAGCCCAGGTGGGTGGCGATCAGAGCGCCCATGGAGTGACCCATCACAAACACCGGCACGCCGGGGTATTCGCCCTTGATCCACTCCAGCAGCAGCTGGTTGTCGTCAAGAAACTGCGCAAAGTGGGGCACAAAGGCGCGCTTTTTGCGATCGTGGCCGACCATGTCGTGGCTGACGGTGGCGATACCGCGCCGCTTGAAATACCGCGCCGGGGTGACGTAGTCGCCGCCGTGGGCGAGGCCGCCGTGTATCGCCAGCAACACCGCCCGCGGCGACGACTCGGGCTGCCACACATGGATGGTTCGCGTTACACCGTCACTGCAGCGCAGCTGCTCCAGCCGGTCTTCTGAAAAACGCATGTTGTCTCCCTAGTGGATGACCGGCTCGCCAGGCCCTGGGCGGCAATACTATTCGGGCTGGCAGCGGAGGTGGAGATCGCCGCGGCGCTGGCGCGCCTGGCGACGACGTGAAGGTTTAACGGCGGCTTTTCAGCCAGTCATTGATCGCCAGCCCGGTACCCATGTCCCAGCCGCGGAGCTTGTCCACCGGCACGATCTTGTAATCGTCCAGCTCGTGGTTGAGTTTCACCTGTCCCGCGGCGCGCACGTGGTAGGCGATGATCACCTGGTTCTGCTGGGCAAAGGGATACACGCCCACCAGGGAGGTTTCGATGGCGTGCAGCCCCAGTTCCTCCAGGGTTTCACGGCGGGCGCATTCGGCGGGGTCTTCGCCGGCTTCCAGAAAGCCGGTGATTATGGAATAGAAAGTCTCGGGCCAGGCAATGTTGTGGGCCAGTACCACGCCGCCGTCCACTTCCACGATCATTGCCACCACCGGCACCGGGTTGTTCCAGTGCACATAGCTGCAGTCCTGATCGGCGCAGCCCTTGCGAATTTCTCCGTCGATTAGAACGTCCTGAATGGCGCTGGCGCATTGGGGGCAGTAATTCATCGCGGGCCTCTGCTGGTCATGGGAGTGCTGGCGGCGAGCCCGGTGTCTGACCGGAGCTCCGGCAGGCATTTTGCCATATCGGCTGCTTGCGCAACCATGCCTGCGGCGCCGGCCTGTGATCGGCGCGCCGGCCGCCGCCTAGAAAAACCTGGCTCAGATGCGTCGATCTGCTTGAGTTTCCAAGGCTCGCACTGGCCTACGGCCAGTGGCGGCACGTCCCTGCGCCGCACTATTAACCCGGCAATCATTATCGCCGGGTTAATAACCATCCGGCCGCTGGTAGTTGCGGATACGGAACTGGGGGCGGAACTGCAGCTTGCGGTACAGCGGTTCACCCTCGGCAGACGCCTGCAGCGTCAGGTAGCGGCCTTGCCGGGCAATGCTGCGCTCGATGATGTGCTGCATCAGGGCAGAGGCGACGCCGCGGCCCTGAAATGCCCGCGCCACACCAACCTGGTGCACGCCGGTGATCTCCCCGGTGTGGTACAGCAGCGCCGTGGCGGCCGGCAGGGTGTCACAGTAGCCGAGCAGCAGCTCAATACCGGCGACGCCGGCAATGCGCTGAATCACCTCGGTGTCGATGGCGTAGCCAAAGGCCTCGCTGGCGATGTGGGTCCAGGTTTCGATAGTTGCGCGACGCTGTACGGTGGCCACGGTCAGCGCCGCGGCATGTACGTCGCCGTGATCGGCCAGATCCAGCACCATGGCGGTCTGCTCGAAGGCCAGGTTAAAGCCGCCGTCGATCAGCTGCTGTTCCAGCCGCCGGGCGCGATCGCGGCCCGCCTGCCACACCGGCACGATGCCCTGCGGCGGAATCTGTCGCAGGGCCTGCTCTAGTCCCTGCAGCCGGTCGGTGTCGGCGTGCCAGTCAAACCAGTAGCGGTGCGGCCAGCGCGTCGATGCCTGCAGCCCTGCCGGCGGCAGGGCGTCGCGGCTGCCCATCGCGCGCCACAGCCGTGTGAGATTGTCGATATTGGCGGCGTCCAATGCAGTGTCGTTCACGTCAACTCCGGTTAATCAGTGCAATGCCGAGAATCAGTGCCAGCACGCCGCTGATCCTGGAGGCATCCAGCGGTCGGCTCGGCAGCTCAAACCAGCCGAAGTGGCTGGCGACGATGGCCACCACAATCTGGCCCGACAGGGCGTAGGACATCATCGAGCCGACGCCCATTTTCGGAATCAGGTAGTAGAACATGGCCACCGCCAGCGCGCTCAGGGCACCACCCGAGAACCACAGGTAGAACGGTACCGCGCGCAGGGTTTCCGCTGGCGGATACTGCCGGGTCGAGGCCAACACCGCCAGCAGGGTGAACAGGCTGCTGCAGCTGAAGGCAATGGCGGTGCCGATCAGCGGATTTTTCAGCAGCACACCGAGCTGGGCGTTCATGCTGGCCTGGGTGGCAATGGCGGCGCCGGCGGCCAGCGCCAGCAGTGACAGGTAGTGATTCATGGCAGTGGGATAACCATATCGCGGTAATCGGCGCGCACCTTTGGCAGGCGCGCAGCGTCGTCGTCGGGGTGGCGGCGACCGACGGGACAGATCACCGACGTGGTCAGTTGCCGTTGTGCCAGCCCCAGCACGCGGTCGTAACCGGCGGCGTCGATGCCGGTCATCGGGCAGGCATCGATGCGCATCATCGCCGCGCAGGTCAACAGCGTTCCCAGCGCCAGGTAAGCCTGCTGATGGGCCCACTCCAGCCGCTGTGCGGGTGTCTTGGCGGCCAGCGCGGCCAGCATGTGCTCGGCCAGTGGCTGTAGCTCCGCCGTCGGCTGGCCGCGCTGCGTGCTCAGGCTGTCGATATAGCGCGACACCGTGTGTTCGCCAACGTCGGTTTGCGCGGCGAAGACAATCAGGTGAGAACAGTCGACGACTTTGTGTTGGCTAAGCGAATGGGGCAGCAGTTGTCGCCGGGTTTGCGCCGAGTCGATGACCAGCAGGCGGTAGGGCTGCAGTCCGTAGGAGGACGCGCTGAGACGCGCTGCGTCGAGCAGCTGCCTGAGTTGCTGAACGTCGATGCGTTCATCGGCGAATTGCCTGGTGGCATAGCGCCAGTTCATGGCTTCCAGTACATCCATGCTGTTGCTCCCTATGGGGTTCAGTGGATAGTTGTCGGGAAGCCATCTTAGGGGCGCGAATCCGCAAGCGCATTTACATAGGTTGAGAAGCCGCCTGTTTGCGAATGCGACTCAGCTGGGTGGGGGTGATGCCAAGATGCGAGGCGATGTGATACTGCGGCAGCCGCTCGGCCAGGCGGGGATTGGTGCGCAGGAAGCGCTGATAGCGCTCTGCAGCATCTTCCTGCACCAGGTCCACTTCGCGGGCGTCTTTTTCCAGCAACCAGTTTTTTTCCAGGTAGTGGATGTGGAACATTTTTAACTCATCATTGCGCAGCAGTAGCTCGCGATAGTGTTTGAAGTGGATCTCGATAACGCTGGCCGGTTCCAGTGCTTCGATACTGAAGCGCGACGGCGCGCCGGTCAGCAGTGCTGTCATGGAACCGGGAAAGCTGCCCTCGGCAAAAAAGTTCTTGTTGTACTCGCTGCCTTTGTCATCGGTGATATACACCCTAAGCAGCCCGCTGTGGACAAAGGCAAAGGAGGTCGGCAGCTCGCCGCATCGATAGAGCAGCTGGTGTTTTTCCAGTTGGCGAAAGCGACAAAAGGCACGGTAGGCCCGCCAGGTATCGTCGGATATCGCGCTGTAGGATTCCAGCGCTTGTCGCAGTGCGATAAAGGCGGCGTCTTGCATGGCCAGGTGGGTCCGGGACGGGTGGGACACCGCGCGCGGTGTCCCTGTTGTGGCAAAGAGCCATCATTTTGCCACAGCGCAGCCGATTTGCCACCGTGCGGCCGCCGGCATCGGCGGTGTCTAGGAGGTGGTGGCAGCGCGCACTTCATTCAGCGCCGGGTCATTGGGCTCGCGCAGTATGCAGTAGGTGCCGGCGGGGTGGTAAATCTGCGGGATACAGCCGTTGCAGCTGGTGCAGCCCGACTGGGTGATGCTGCCGTCGCGGAAGCCATTGACCAGTGCGGGTTCGTGAATCAGTACTCGCGCCATGGCCACCGCGTCAAAGCCCTCGGCCATGGCTTCCTCGACATTGGCCAGCGATTTGATGCCGCCGAGGTAGGCCAGTGGCAGCGCCACCTGAGCGCGGATCTTGCGCGAGTACTCGGCAAAATAGCGCTCGCGGAAGGTGAGCCCCTTGGGCGTGGACAGCGCCGCCAGCTTCATCGCCAGCCGCTGCACCGGGCGGTCGGCCAATACCCGGGCAAATTCCTGCTGGTTCATCGGGCTGCCAAACATAAACCAGGTGGATTCGATATTGCGCCCGCCGGACAGCACCAGCATATCGGCGCCGGCCTGTTGCAGTACCTTGGCGGTAACTATGGCATCGTCGACGCTGGCGCCACCGCGCACGCCATCGGCGACATTGATCTTGGCCAGTACTGCCAGCTCTGTGCCCACCGCCGCCTTCACCGCCGCCAGCACCCGCGCCGGAAAGCGCGCGCGGTTCTCGGCGCTGCCGCCGTATTCGTCGCGACGCTTGTTACTCAGCGGCGAGATAAACTGGTTGAGCAGGTAGCCGTGGCCCATATGGATTTCCACCGCGTCGAAGCCCGCCTCTCGGGCCAGTTGTGCGGCCTGCACGAACTCGGCTACCACCTGTTCCATATCGGCGTCAGTCATCGCCCGCTGCAGCCAGTTGCCGCAGAACAGGCCGGCCTTGTTGATGCCGGCCGATGAACTAAAAGTGCGCTGCTTGAGCTTGATGCTGGTGACGAAGGAGCCGCCGTGGGTGATCTGTGCAGAAATGGCCGCGCCCTCTGCGTGTACCGCATCGGTGATGGCGCGCAGGTCTGGCAGTACTTCGGGCCGCAGCCACAGCTGGTCGGGCAGGGTGCGGCCGAGCTTCGACACCGCCGCATAGGCCATGGTGGTCATGCCGATGCCGCCCGCCGCCAGCTCGCGGTGGTGCTTGAGCAATGCCTTGGTGGGAAAGCCGTCGCGGTACATGTTTTCGTTGGCACCGGACTTGATAAAGCGGTTGCGCAGGGTGAGGGGGCCAATCTGTAACGGTGAAAAGGCTGAGGTCTTCGGCTTTTCCATACATCCTCCAGGGGCTGACGCCGGCGGTTTGCCGGATGCGAGGTGGGGCTGGCTGATCCCGATTACGGTACTGCAACGGTGGCGCAGCCAGCATCACCCAGATGGCGTAGGGCGCGCTGCACGCCGGCGCTGGCGTACTTTGCCGCTTCGCCGGCCTATGCGACCATGGCCACCACTGACAGCCTATCGGGGAGTACCTGTGGACTTACAACTCAGGGGCAAGGCCGCACTGGTCACCGGCAGTCATCGCGGCACCGGAGAAGTCATCGCCAAGACCCTGGCCCGGGAGGGCGCGACGGTGGTCTTTCACAGCAATGACAGTGGCGCTGCCGAGCAGGCAGCCGCTGGCGTTGAAAACGCCTGCGCCGTATGGGGCGATCTCAGTACGGACGAGGGCGCCGAACAGTGCCTGGCGCAAACCGCGGAGGCCGTCGGTGATATTGATATTCTGGTTAACAATTACGGCACCGCGTCGGCTGGGAAATGGGGACGGCTGGATTCCGGTGCGTGGCTGGATATGTATCAGAAAAACCTGCTGTCGGCGGCGCGGTTGATACAGGGCGTGACGGCGGCAATGAAAGCCAAAGGCTGGGGCCGCATCGTGCAGCTGGGCACTATCGGCAGTCATCAGCCCAACAATGTGATGCCGCATTACTATGCCGCCAAGGGTGCGCTGGCGACCATGAGCGTCAGTTTAAGCAAGGAGCTCAGCCACACGGGTATTACCGTCAACACGATCTCGCCGGGTTATATCCACACCGCCGAACTGGAGGCCTTGTACCGACAGCGCGCCGAAAAAAAGGGCTGGGGCGATGACTGGGCGCAGATCCTGCAAAAAATTGTCGAAACTGATTTTCCCAATCCCTGCGGGCGCATCGCCGAGCGTCAGGAAGTGGCGGATCTGGTCGCTTTTATCTGCAGCGAGCGGACAGGTTTTATCAACGGGCAGAATATCCGCATTGATGGTGGGGCGGTGTGTTATGTCTGAACGCCTGCGCTTAGCGCCTGTTGTACTCCGGTAACACCTGCGTGCTCTATTTCCTGCCGAACACCATATCCCAAAACTGCGACATAACCTCGGCGCTGCGCTCGCGGTGAGTCTCGTAGCGCACATGGCTGCCGTTACCTGCCTGCGGGTCCAGGCGGATGCTCCACAGCCCGGAGACTTCATTGGGCAGCATGGAATAGCGGATGTCGGTGATACGCAGCGGGTCATCGGGGTGCAGCGCCACATAGCCCTGGGAGAACCAGCTGAAGCGTTGCAGGTCGCGGAATTGCTGTGAGTCGCGATCCAGCCACGGAAAATCGCGGACAACGTCGAGCTTGGCGATGGATTCGCCGGGGTAGACGGAGGCCTGTCGGCCCACGCGCACCGCATCCACATAAAAGCGCTGCCCAAATTCGTAGACGGTTTTCCACAGCAGCAGGTTGCTGAAGCTGGGCTTGGCCTCCAGTTGCCGCGGCTGGTGGCCTCGGCTCTCGGCCAGCGCCATGCCCGCGGCCTCGGCGCGTTCGCGCTGCAGCAGGCCGAGGCTGGGGTAGGCCAGCACCCAGGCCAGGGCCAGGCGTGCAAACAGCGGTTTTTGTAGCGACAGGTGCAGGGCGAGCAGGGTGATGATGGGCACCGTGTACAGCAGGTCGATGACGGATATCGTGCTCCAGGCGAAGCGCTTATGGCTGAACGGCCACAGCAGCAGCGTGCCGTAACTGGTGCAGCTATCGAGCAGGGCGTGGGTGGCGTAGCCGGCGGTGGCGAACAGGATGCTTTCTTTCCATTGCAGCCCCAGTCGATGCCCCACTAGTAGATGCAGTGCCAGCCCCACCAGCAGTCCGCCAAAGGGAATGAAAAACAGCGAGTGGGTGAACTGGCGGTGAAATTCCAGAAACAGCAGGGGGTCGCTGGCTGAGCGTATCAGCACGTCCAGGTCCGGCGCCATGCCGCCGGCGATGCCGGTGGCGACAATGGCGGTCATGCGCCGGCGCCCGTCGCGGCTGTGCAGGTTCTGTACGGCGGTGGCGCCCAGCGCGCCTTGGGTGAGAGGGTCCATGGGGGCTGACTTTACCCTATTGCGCGGCGCTGGCGGTAGCGGGCTGCGCAGGTTTGTGTTCGGGAAGCGGTGCCGGCGAGTGGCGGTGTCTTGGCAGTTGCAATTTACTCCGCGCTGTCGCGGCTGAGCAGTTGCCCTAGGTCCGATAGGCTGAGCGAATAACCGCAGTCCTGCAGCCACGACACCGCGGCCTCAAGGTCGTGAAACACGCGCTGCTCGATACCCATGCCGTCGAACAGGGTCTCAGCGATGGCATCCTGAACAGATGAGGCGTTCACGTTTGCCGAGTGGCGCATGCCCTGTGCAGCGGCATAGCCAAGAAAGGCGCGCAGTGGCTCGATGGCCTGGGGAGTCAGCAGCGACTGACTGCGCTGATTGAGGGAGAGTGCGGCCCACTCGGCTTGCGGTTTCGCCGCCATCAGCGCCGCAAATTCGCGGCCGACCTCGTCGGCTCCTTCGGCATTCAAGTCGCCTTCGGATACCGATACCAACACGTTGTTAATCCACTGATAGTGGATTGCCCCGTGTGCTTTCATTTGCTGTGCGGCCACGCGCTTTCGCCTGAGTTGGTCAGCTTGGTTCAAGCCTATCACAAAGCGTCGTCGCGGCAATGGGG
>JBFHRT010000071.1:0-8327 GCA_041591575.1 Spongiibacteraceae bacterium | reverse complement strand
CCGCCCATGGACAGGCCGGTGCGCGGCTCGGCGTTCTGCGGGATGGCCGGCGCCAGGTGGCCGGGGCGCAGGCGCAGCAGCTGCTTGAGACGCTGGCCGTTGGTCTTGGCACGATTGACCTCCAGCAGGATTTTGCGCAGGCCCTCGCTGACGGCGATGGGCGCGTCGGAGGTGGTGTCGGTGCCGCCGGCGATGCCGCTGTCGATCTGTCCCAGGGCGATTTTGTTGGCCACCAGGTTGATGGCCTGCAGGCCGGTGCCGCAGGCCTGCTGGATGTCGCAGGCTGGAGTAGCTGGGTTCAGGCTGGTGCCCAGCACACATTCGCGCACCAGGTTGAAATCGCGCGCATGCTTCATTACCGAGCCGGCCACGACCTCACCCAACTGTTCGCCCTGCAGGGAAAAGCGCTGCACCAGGCCCTCGATGGCTGCCGTCAGCATGTCCTGGTTGCTGGCTCCAAAGTAAGCCGTGTTGGAGCGGGCGAAGGGAATGCGGTTGCCGCCGATAATGGCAACACGGCGAATACCTGGTTTCATGAGCTGTGTCACGAGCGTCTCCTGTCAACGCGTTTAAGTCGGCAGCGAGTGTAGCAAGACGGTTCGCGCCGGCATTGGCTGAAACGCCTGTCCCTGGAGGCCAGGCTGCCAACCCCGGCCGCAAGCTCTGCGACTAGAATGTGGCCACAACAACGGATGGACGGCGCTGCCGGGCGCGGCCAAGCACACTGACAACGAGGGTGAACATGAACAATCTGGTTGAGACGATGATCAATCTGGGGCTGGGCAAGCCGGCACCGCTGAAGCGCTACGGCGGCGAGGCGACCTTCTTTTCTGGCAACCTGCACCTGGGTGCCGGCGCCGGTGCCCGCTGCCTGGAGGCGGTGTGCCGCAATCTCAAGGACGCCGATGTCAGGCTGAGCTACGATGGCGGCACCGAGGTCGCCGGTGCCATCAACGCCGCCGCCAATCAGCATGGCCTCAACGCCGAGGTGCTGGCCGGCAACGGCGAGCCGCGTTTCAACGCCCTGGTGTTTGACGGCAGCGGTCTCAGCGATACCACCCAGCTGCAGGCCGCCTACCACTTTTTCCAGCCGCGACTGCGCCAGCTGGCCAACAGCGGTCGCGTGGTGATTCTGGCCGCACCGCACAAGGCCGCAGCCAGCGCCGAAGCCGCCGCCGCCCAGCGCGCGCTGGAGGGGCTGAGCCGCTCCATCGGCAAGGAAATCGGCAAGAAGGGCGCCACCTCTCAACTGGTGGTGGTTCCCGAACGCGCCGAGGACAACCTGGACAGCAGCCTGCAGTTCCTGCTGTCGCCCAAGTCCGCCTACGTCAACGCCCAGGTCATTCGCCTGCGCCCCGCCGCCACTGCTTCCAGCCCCGACTGGAAGCAGCCGCTGGCAGGCAAGGTGGCGCTGGTCACCGGTGCCTCGCGCGGCATCGGCGAGTCCATTGCCCGCACCCTGGCCCGCGACGGCGCCAAGGTACTGGGACTGGACGTGGAGCCGGCCGCGGCCGACCTGCAGCGGGTGATGGCTGAAATCGGTGGCGACAGCCTCACCGCCGACATCACCGCCGAAGACGCTCCCGCCGCCATTGCCGAGCGCCTGAAGTCACTGGGCGGCGCCGACATCGTGGTGCACAACGCCGGCGTTACCCGCGACAAGACCCTGGCCAATATGCCCGAGCACTGGTGGCAGATGACCATCGATATCAACCTGACCGCGGCGCAGCGCATCAACCGCGCGCTGCTGGAGAGCGACGCTATCAATGCCGGCGGGCGCATTGTCGGCGTATCGTCAATGAACGGCATCGCCGGCCAGCGCGGCCAGGCCAACTACGCGGCCTCCAAGGCCGGCGTGATCGGCTATGTGGAGTACATGGCCGACGAGCTGGCGGCGCGCGACATCACTATCAATGCAGTGGCGCCGGGCTTTATCGAAACCCAGATGACCGCGGCCATTCCCCTGATGACCCGCGAAGTGGGCCGCCGCCTCAACTCCCTGTCCCAGGGCGGTCAGCCGGTGGACGTGGCCGAGGCCATCGCCTTTTTCGCCAGCCCGGCCTCCAGCGGTGTGTCCGGCAATATCCTGCGCGTCTGCGGTCAGAACTGGCTGGGGGCGTAAGACGCTAGCTAAACGCTAAAATTGTAGGTGCGAGTTCAGTCGCACATGGCAAATTATTTGTGCGGCTAAAGCCGCACTTACCTACAAAAAAGCCGCGAGTAATTCGCGGCTTTTTTGTCTTGCGTTCAACGATTAGGAATCTTCCGGCTCGCTGCGCTTCTGCTCGCGGTATTCCACCGGAGTCATGCCGGTCCAGCGTTTGAAGGCGCGGTAGAAAGTGCTGGGCTCGGAAAAGCCGGTGAGGTAGACCACGTCGCTGATGCTCTCGTCGGTCTGCGCCAACAGGCGCTTGGCGAGTATGCAACGATAGTCGGCCAGCACTTGGTTGAAGCTGGTGCCGGCATCACTGAGCCGCGCGCGCAGGTTGCGGGCGCTGGTACCCAGGCGGCCGGCGATGGTTTCCAGGTCCGGCTGTCCCTGTTCGAGAATCTCGGCAATGACGCGTTTGACGTCGTCCACCACTTCCTGCTTTTCCAGCCGCGCCAGGCGCTGGCTGGCCAGCTCCTCGTGCAGGCGCAGCAGTTCCGGCTCGGCGTGACTGGAAGGAATATCCAGTATCTCGCGACCAAAGTAGATGCCCTGGTCGTCCTGCTCGAACACCACCTCGCAACCGAAGGCGCGGCGGTAGTCCTCGGCATCACCTCCCAGCGGGTGGCGGAAGTGCACCGCCCTGGCAGCAAAGGCCGAATTGGTGATAGCGTCAAAATAGCGCAGCAGGAACAGCGAGAAGCACTCGTCGCGATGGCGCAGGCTGGGCGCGTCGTCGCCGCTGAAGCGCAGGCGCAGGCAGGCGGAGTCATCCTCCACTACGAGCTCGATTTGGGAAGCGTCGGTAACCAGGCGCTGGTAGTTGAGCGCACGCCGCAGGCCCTCACCAAAGGTAGGACTGCTCAGGAACAGATATTCCAGCACCTGGCCGCGGTAGACCTCCACGCGCTCCGCCAGGTGCAGGCCGATGGCGCTGTCGCCACTGACCTCTTCCAGCACTTTCCAGAAATGGATCTGCGCCGCGTGGGGAAAGCGGGCGTTGACGTCGTGCAGCAGCTGCGGCGTGATATTGCAGCGCTCGCAGACCTGCTGAATGTCCAGCCCCATCGCTACCATGGCCGGGTAGACGAGCTGGACCAGGAAACTGGAATCCTTTAGTTCGGCAACTTCTGTGTTCATTACTTTGGCCGCGGCCCCTTTTTTCATATTGTGCCAGCATTCCCCGCTGCGGCACCAGCGGCAGCCATCGGGAGGTTGGCGCCAGCACCTGGGCAAATTGGCTGTAATCGCGCGTCTTACACTGCACTTGGGCAAACCGCCGCTGATTTGTTCTCCTCTATACTGTCAGCCATCTGACCGTGAGGAGAACACACCATGACTGCGACCATCAGTCTGCAGATGGACGAGTTGCCCGGCATGCTGGGCCTGCTGGGTCGCGGCGCCATCTGCCGCAAACCCGCCCAGTCCACGCCCGCCTTCCCCGACATCGAAGCGCGCGTTGCCGAGGTGCGGGCCGACCCGCGCAAGGTGGCACAGTATAGCCAAGTTTGCGGCTTTGGGCAGAGCTCCGACTCGCTGCCGATCACCTATCCGCATATTCTCGCCTTTCGTCTGCATATGGAGATGCTATTGCAGCGAGATTTTCCGCTGGCGCCCATGGGACTGGTACACCTGCGCAATGACATCGTGCAGCATCGTCCCATTGCAACGAACGAAGCCATGGAGATTCACTGCTGCCTGGCCGGCCACCGCCTGGTGGACAAGGGCGTGGAGTTCGATCTGCGCAGCGATGTCCGCGTCGGTGGTGAATTGGTGTGGGAGGACCTGTCGGTGTATATGGCGAGACTGCCGGGCCGCGGGCAGTCATCCACGTCGCGACCCAAGGCAATACCGCAAAGCTACGAGCAGCAGCTGGACTGGAAGCTGCCGGCCAACCTGGGCCGCCGCTATGCTGCCGCCTCCGGCGATTTCAATCCCATTCACCTGTATGCGCCCACTGCCAAGCTGCTGGGCTTCAAGCGCCAGATCGCCCACGGCATGTGGAGCAAGGCCCGCTGCGCCGCGGCACTGCAGCCCAAGCTCGGCAGTGACGCCTGCCACATCGCGGTGGAATTCAAGACGCCGGTCTATTTGCCCAGCACCGTCAAACTGCACTTTTCCGCCAGCACGGATGACGGCGGCATTGCGTTTGAGCTGCGGAACGTCGCCGGCAACCGGCCGCATCTGCGCGGCGAGATCAACAAGCTCTGATTTTCCGATTTAGAATCGGTACTGTTTGCATAACAACACCGGCCCGAACGGGCCGGCGTAGTAGAGTGCGCTTTTTGTACAGAGCCTTCAGGCCGGCTGCTTAAGCAGCTCCGGCGCCAGCGCCCGCACCATGCGCGCAATACCATCGCGCCAATCAACCTGGGTTTCGCCGATCAGCTCATGCATGTTCGCAGTGTCGATGGCGAGGCTGCCAAAGGCCTTGGCGTTGTGCTGGAATTGCGGCTGGAAACCGGTCAGCTCGCCCAGATATTCGCACCACTGCTCGATACTGACCGCCTCGGAGCCACCGAAGTTAGTGGTGGTCACCGCTTTGGAGGCCGCTCCCAGCAGGTAGGGGATTTTGGCGATGTAGTCATCCGCGTGTAGCAGATTGTAGTAGTTAGGCTGCTCCGGATGCACGTCGATGGGCATGCCCTCTTTCATCATCAGCAGGTGGAAGAAGGGCCAGCCGCCGTTGTCGCCGTAGGGCACGCTGAGGCGGGCGATGGTGGTGGGAATATCGAACTGGTGGGCCGCAAAGCGGCACACGGTTTCGGCGGCGATCTTGGCGATGGAGTAAGTGGGAAACATCACCCGGTGGTTGTCGCCCAGCGGGTCGTTTTCCTTGCGCGGCGCCTGGCCGGCGTATTCGTACACTGCCGTGGAGGAAAAGTGCAGAAAGGCCTTGGCCCGGCGACAGTGCAGCATCAGATTGCCGACGCCCTCGGCGTTGGCGCGCAGGTCGTAGTCGAAGTCGCCACTTTTGACCACGGCAAAATTCAGCACGTAATCGAAATCGTCAGGACAGCCGGCGAGGCTGTCCTTGTCGGCCAGGTCCGCCTTCACGGTGTTGGCGCCCAGCGCCTCGATGCGCGCTCGCGCGGCCTCGTCGCTGAAGCGCGCCAGCGCAGTGACATCGGCGATTTTGGCGTAGGCCGCCACCACCGGCTCGGCCACCTGGCCGGTGGGGCCGGTGATCAGGATTTTTTTACCGCTAAGGTCGACGGGGGTTACAGACATGGGGCAGCTCCTCGATCGCAGATCCCCCATTGTAGGGTGAGCGCCCGCTACCACCGCCACCCAAACGGGTGAGCCCGGCCGTACTCAACCCTCTACGCGATAGACCTCGGGAATCTGGTCTTTGCCGGTGACGGTGCGCTTGAGATCCTTGAGCAGGCCGTCGCGAACGCTGTAAATCCAGCCGTGCACGTGCAACTCCTGGCCGCGCGCCCAGGCGTTCTGCACCGTGGTGGAGTTGCAGACATTCGCCATTTGGGCCTGCACGTTGAGTTCGCACATCAGGTCGAAGCGGCGCTGCTCGTCGCTTTCCGCCTCAACGCGCTCGCGGTTGTGGTTGTAGACATCCTTGATATTGCGCAGCCAGTTGTCGATCAGGCCGAACTGCTGGTCGCCCATGGCCGCCTTGACACCGCCGCAGCCGTAGTGGCCACAGACAATGACGTGCTTTACCTTGAGCACCTCTATCGCGTACTGCATCACCGACTGACAGTTGAGGTCGGTGTGAATCACCACATTGGCGATATTGCGGTGCACGAAGACTTCGCCGGGCAG
Organism: Spongiibacteraceae bacterium; assembly: GCA_041591575.1. Classification (GTDB taxonomy): domain Bacteria; phylum Pseudomonadota; class Gammaproteobacteria; order Pseudomonadales; family Spongiibacteraceae; genus JBFHRT01. The sequence continues at coordinate 2,395 of JBFHRT010000071.1, read as the reverse complement.
CAGCCCCAGCAACTGATTGGAGGGCACGCGGCTGTCGGAACAGCCAATCCACAGGTACTCCGGCGTCTGCTGGGCCGACAACTTCTCGAAGAATTGGGGATCTTCCGACTTGATCCGCTTGGCCCAGTCGCGATTGGAGTCGAAGAGGTTTTTGAGAGAGTCCATGAGTCGCCTACTACCGTGTCAGTGTTTGCGTATGTTTGATTTTAGTTAGTGTCAACATGCATTGTGTCAACCTAGGCTCCGCCCGTGTGGCTAGGGTTCATATCGCTTCGATACTGCCAGCTACGGCGCCGACGTGAGGCACAGACAAGGGGTGCCGCCAGCGGATTTCGAAAGGTAATTTTTGAGCCAATTCCAGCCCATGCTAGCTGCAACAATCCGGCTATACGGCCAGGGAGACTTAGCTGTGGGGCGCCGATTCCGACGGCGCCCCAACAGGGGGTATCTAGCGCTGCATCAGCGCGTCATTGAAGTCGCGCAGGAAGCCCTGTACCTCCAGCATATTGTCGGCTCCCAGCCGCCACATCCACTTGGTCAGCGGCGGCTGCTGCTCCAGCCTGGGGTCCGCGTACTGGTAGAAAACATTGGGACGTACCAGCACCGCATCTTCAGGCACAGCGCCCACCAGCATCAGCCGCTCGAGCAGCTGCTTGAAGCGGCGATCGAAACTGCCGGACTTGCCCAATTCAGCGTAGGCCTGCTCCAGCAGCGGCAGCCAGCCACGGTAATAGCGTGCGAGCAGGGCCGGGTCAATCGCAGTCACTACTTGAATCAAGGGATTCCAGCGATCGAAATTTCCCCCGTCCTGGTAAAAGTGATCGTCGCTGGGGATCACCAGAAACGGGTCCTTGCGGTAGTTCACCGGACGGTGCTTGGTGGGCAGGCGACCGTCTGCCATCTGGTCCACCATCACCACCCATTTGCGCAGCTGCTCCTCAGGGGTCAGCCAGTTCAGCAGCCCCTCACCCATATCGGTCAGCGCTGCTTTTACCTGCGAGTCGCTGCCGTTGAGGCGGCTTGGCGGCTGCACAATCGCGGGGAGCGCGGGCTCAGCCGCCACCGGCTCAGGCTCAGGCTCCGGCTCTGCGAGCACTTCAATTTCCTCTGCCTCAGTCTCTGCGCGTTCTGGCTCCTCGAGCTGCTCCACCGGCTGCTGCGGTTCAGGCTCCGCCGGCGCGGTCTCGGTAACTGTCGGCGCGGGCAGTGCCGGCACCGCCTCCGGGGGCTGCCAGTCAGACTGGTAGGAGCTGTACACCACATATCCGGCGGCCGCCGCCAACAGCAGCGCAATCACCGCAACCACTTTTCCATTCATAGGTACTGTATCCCCGGAAAATTTTGTTATCGCCGTATCTTAAGTGCCGGCATCGCCGTTGCCAATGCCCGCCGGAGGAAAAACTGAATAATTTCAATGAGATTCGGCGGACTTCCAGAAGTGCTTTGTCGCCTTTTGCCACCCAACCGCACGACTGCCGGCGCCCGCACCGGGACAGTTACGGAGGCATTTCGCAAAATTGGAATTCTCGCATTGTTTCAAAGGCTTAGTGCACGTATGCTAAGCCAGCTCTAGAAAAGGCCGGCACCGGCAAAAGCCGCGCACGGCAGCGCAGACCGCGATCTAATGGGATTTTGCGGCAAAAGCGACAATAATTAACCGAGCATTCCGACGGAAAATATACGGCATGGGTATCAGTCTCAGTGGTCTGGCGCGACGCCTAGTCAACGAGGGAATTCTGACCGAGGATGTGGCGCTGGAGGCAACTCAGACCGCAGCCCGGGAAAAAGCGTCCTTCGTCTCCTACGTGGTGTCCAATAATCTGGTGGACGGCTTCGCCGCCGCTGAAGCCGCAGCCGATGAATTCGGCACCCCGGTGTTTGATCTGCGCGCCTTCGACGTGGAGCAGGCGCCGAAAAACCTGGTCGACAACGCGCTGATTGTCAAACACAACACCCTGCCGCTGTTCAAACGCGGCAAGCGGCTGTTTATCGCGCTCTCCGACCCCACCAATCTGCGCGCGCTGGACGAGCTGAAATTCCACACCGGGCTCAATACCGAGGCCATCATTGTCGAGGAAGCGGCACTGCGCGAGGCGTTGACCCGCTTCACCGAGGAGCAGGAAGAGCCGCTGGGTTCCGGTCTGGGCGAGCTAGACGACGCCAGCCTGGACGCGCTGGACGTCGAGGCGGTGGACACCGACGCCCCCGAGGGCGAGGCCGCCACCTCCGAGGCCGACGAGGCGCCGGTGGTGCGCTTTATCAACAAGGTGCTGCTAGACGCAATTCGCGGCGGTTCTTCGGACATTCACTTCGAGCCTTACGAAAAGACCTACCGGGTGCGCTTTCGTACCGACGGCATTCTGCACGAGGTGGCCAAGCCGCCGGTAACCATCGG
>JBFHRT010000070.1:0-8350 GCA_041591575.1 Spongiibacteraceae bacterium | reverse complement strand
GTCCAGCGCCACGTAGGGTGCCTGCAGCGGGCGCAGCCAGTTGGCGCTCTTGTGGAACAGCGGGTCCTCGCCCTTGTCGGCGTGCTCGTTGTAGAAGGCAATGCTCTGGGCCAGCGAGCTGGCGGGCATACCCAGTTCCTGCTCCAGCTCTTCGGCGCTGTCGCCGGTGCCGGCGACCTGGGCGCCCAGGTAGCTCATTTTCTCGTAATCGCCGTAGCCGTCGACGTCGGTGATGATGTAGATGCGCTGGCTGCTGTTTTCCTGCTGCAGCAGGGCGTTGTAGCCGACGCGGGCGTGGTAGCAGTCCTCATTGATAAAGCGCTGGCCCTTGTCGTTGACCACCATGCCGTAGGTCAGCGAGGAGGGCGGGTAGAAGGGCAGGGTGACGAAGCATTCGTTCATGTTGATGGCGCTGGCGCCGACGCCCAGACCCATAAGAATGCCGGAGCCGGTGTCGCCGGGGTTGCCGATGGGCTCCAGGCCCTTGTCGAACAGCGGCGCGTACTTGCGCACCATATCCTCGTTCATGCAGAAACCGCCGGCGCAGAGAACCACGCCCTTGCGCGCGCGCACGTACTGCTCGCGCTGGTCGATACGCACCACGATGCCAGCGACCTCACCGTTGTCGTCGGTGATCAGGGTCAGGGCGCGGGCCTCGTATTGCACATTGATGCGCTCGCGCTTTTCCACCTGCTCGGTCATGATTTTCATGAACAGCGGGCCGCCGTTGTCGCCCTCGACTTCCAGGTTGTGGCCCCGGGGTACCGGCTGCGCGTGCTCGGTGAAGGGGTAGGCCTTCTCGTTGCCGGTGTACAGCAGGCAGTCATCGGTCAGCGCCATGATGGCGCGCTCTTTGTATTCGCTGTCCTTGAAGGGCACGCCCTTGTCCACCAGCCAGTTGAAGTGACCCAGGCTGTTCTCGCAGTAGTTGCGGATCTTTTCCTCGTCGCCCTGGTTGCCCATGCAGGTCTTGAGGAAGTTGATCATGTTCTCGGTGCTGTCCTCGTAGCCGCAGGCCTGCTGCACGCGGGTGCCGCCGTTGCCACCCATGTAAATTTCGGCACTGGAGAGGGCGGTGGAACCGCCGCTGGCGCTGGCCAGCTCAAAAATGGTGACGTCGGCGCCGGCATCGGCAGCCTCGATGGCGGCGCAGGCACCGGCGCCGCCGAAGCCGATCACGGCCACGTCGGTCTCGATATCCCACTGGGGAACATCGGCAAGGCGTTTGGGTTGGGTGGGGGTGGCTTTGTCGCTCATCGATCGGGTACTCCGCATTCGTTGTTAGTGGCAGGCCGACAGTTTTAAGTCGATAGTATTATATTTAAGCGCTGCAATTTTGGAATGGCTTTTGGGGTCAGTGGGCTTAGCTTTGCGGCTTGGTTCAGCAGATTGTGCCGCGCGGCCGCTGCCTTGTATAGCGAAGGCGGGGAGATTGAGGTGGGGTGAAATAATCGGCAGGGCGAAAATGGGAAGAGCACAAAAAAGGGCTGCCGAGGCAGCCCTTTTGGGAGTTGAGCAGATCTAACGAGATTAGTACTCGTAGATCACGTCCACGCCGTAGCTGCGGGGAGTGCCCCACAGAACGCCCTTGTCGTGGTGCGGCAGGTTTTCCACTGCGGTAACAGCGTACTCCTCGTCGGTGATGTTCTTCACCCAGCCTGCAACAGCCAGCGAGCCGCCGAACAGTTGCATGTCGCTCACGCCCAGGCGAGCGTTGGTCAGGTTGTACTCGTCGAGGTGAGTACCGCGGTTGGGATCGCCACCGGTCATCACGCGGTTGGCATTGGCACCGCCGTTGCGCTCGTCCATGTAGTTGTGGCTGACGTTCAGTGCCAGACGGCCCCAGTCGGCTTCTTTGATGGTCCAGTCTACTGACGCGGTGAAAGAGTTCTCCGGAGCAGAGAAGAACACGAAGTCATCAGACACGTCGCGGCCAGTCGGGTCAGTCGCCTTGGTCACTTCAGTGTCCAGGTAGGCGTAGTTCAGGGTGAACAGCAGGCTGCGCGAGTACAGATAGGTGATGTCGGCCTCGAAGCCCAGCATCTCTGCCTCACCGGAGTTGATCACCTTGGTGTCGGCCACGGTGCCTGACAGCAGGAAGTTCAGCTGCATGTCGGTGAACTCACTGAGGAATACGTCGGCGTTGATACGCAGGCGGCGGTCCAGCAGTTCGCTCTTTACACCAATTTCATAGGACAGCACTTTCTCTTCGTCGAAGCCATCGGCAAAACCGACGCCGAAACGCTTGTCCGGGTCGCTCTGCTCGGAAGCTTCGTGGGCTGCGTCACGGTGCGGGTCGCGGGTGTTGAAGCCGCCAGACTTGTAAGCCTCGATGACTTTACCGTAAACGTTGATGTCGTCAGTGATGTCAAACTCGGCAACAAAGCTGAAAGAGTCGTCTTTAAACGTCTTTTCCACTTCGATGTTGTCGAAGGTGCGGTCGCCCGGCAGTTGCAGGCCCAGGCCGCCAGCCAGAGCTTGAACAGCGGGGTTCTTGACGTTCAGCGTGCCCAGTACCGGGATGTCCTCCAGGTAGGTTTCGTCCAGCTGGGATTTGCGCGCCCAGCGCTCGTCCTCAGAGTGACGGGCACCGAAGGTCAGGTGCAGGCGGTCTTCAAAAACCGGCGGGGTCCAGGTGAACTGACCGAACACGGCGATAGCATCGTTCTCGATATCGTACTTCTGGCTTAGCATGTTGACGATACGGATACCGCCTGCGCCGTCGACGGGAGCGCTCAGTTGGTGGTGCAGCGGCGTGTTGTCTTCGGTGGCCTCTTCCATGAAGTAGTACAGGCCAGCGATGTATTCCACGCGGCTGTCAAACAGGTCGCCGCTGATCTGGAATTCGTGGGACCACTGCTCCTGATCGACCTTGGGTACGGTCAGTGCAGTACAGCCGTCGGCATCGAGGGTGACAAAGCCGTCGTTTTCAGCGGCCTGTGCAGCCGCGCCACAGTATTTGTGAGAATCCAGGCGGTATTCGGTAGAGCCGCCGCCGCCGCCCAGTTCCGCGTAAGAGCGGTCGCTCAGCTCGCGGTAGGCCGCGATGTACTTGAGCTGGAAGGCGTCAAAGTCGGCGATCAAGGTCAGCGCGTGGCCTTCGATCTCGTTGGTGGACAGTTCCATGGGCATGCCGGACGCGAGCTTGTCCTGGCGGCTGGTGCTGGCCGGTGCAGATTCAGCGGCGGCAGACAGCTTGATGGCGTCAGCCTGGCCCTTGTCGCTGTTGGCGTTAGCCAGCGAGATGGATTGGTAGGGGGTGTTGACGAACTCGAAGTCAGACTTGTCGTAGGAGTAGTCCAGCGTCAGCAGGTCGTTGATGTTCCAGCGCAGGTCCAGGCGGTAGCCGGTAACTTCTTTGTCACCAAAGTCTTCGCCGGGGCCGGTGTTTTCAACAAAGCCGTCTTGCTGGGTGAAGATGCCGCCCAGTTTGATGGCCAGGCTGTCGGTCACCGGCACGTTCAGGGTGCCCTTGGTGGTCAGCAGGCCGAAGTTGCCGGCAGTAAGCTTGGCCTTGGCTTCAACAGCCTCGGTGCTGGGGCGCTTGGTGATCATGTTGATCGCACCGCCAGTGGTGTTGCGGCCGTACAGGGTGCCCTGCGGACCGCGCAGGATTTCGATGCGCTGCAGGTCGGCTACGTCCAGGGCGGTACCGGTGGCGCGGGCCACGTAAACGCCGTCAACGTAAATGCCCACGGGCGGATCCTGGGTTACCTGGGTGTCGGAGATACCGATACCGCGGATAAAGATACGCAGGGTGGCGTTGTTGATCGGGAAGGGCTCGATGGTCAGGCTGGGAACCTTGGAGCCAATGTCAGCCAGGTTGTTAACGCCGTCGACGTCCAGGCGTTCTTCGCTGAAGGCGGTCAGCGAGATTGGAGTATCCTGCAGGGACTCGGCTTTTTTCTGGGCGGTTACAATCACCTCTTCCAGGGCGATCGGTGCGGCCTCAGCATCGGTTTGCGCGGCGGCCATGGCCGGCACGGCGCAACTACCGAGAAGCGCGAGGGTTCTCAGTGTGGTCTTCTTCATCATTTTACCCTTCCAGCTGGTTTCCGATCGCGAGGACCGGAAAAGTGCTTATTGGTGTTATCCGCTCCTTGTTACTGCTCGGCCCGCTAGGGGCGGCAGTTTATTAGATGGAGCAGGATCTAGCGGGGCTCAAACCCGCGCGCAATGGTACCACACTGCAGCGCGATTGCTATAGGTTGTTAGTTGAGCAGTGTGAGCTGGTAGATATATTTAACTATCTGATATTTCAGCAGTTTGTGTTCAGTAGAAACATTGTGGGTCAAGCTGCTGGCATCTGCGGCCACGCGCCGGTAACACCTAAGGAAAATCCGTCAAGGGGCTGCTGCTGTGAACGCTGGTCGGTGCGCTTGGTACAAGAACTTTCGCGGGCTTCAGGCCGGTATTTCAGCGAGTGCAGTGCTGCTCTTGTTAATGCAGCGCCGCTCTTATCGGCAGTTCACGCATGATCTCGGCTTCGACCGCGATCAGCTCTGTCAATCGCGCGTCCACCGTCTCGCGCGCAAAGTACCGGTAGGCCAGTTCCACGAACAGCTCGAGATGGCGCTCCTCGGAGCGGGCGATGGACTGGTAGAAACGCTTGAGCTGAACCTCCGAACTTGTGCCCGCCGGAAGTGCCTGGCCGATCAGGCCGAAGCGCTCGGCGCCGCGCGCCTCGATGACGCCGCCCACCAATAGCCGGTCGAGGAAGTAGTTGTCGCTGCCCCGGCGCAGCTGCTGGCGAAAGCGGATAACGTAGGGATCCTTTTCATCGGGGCCGGTGGTGAGGCCGCGGCTGTGGATGATTTTCACTACTTCGCGGAAGTGACTCATTTCCTCAACGGCCAGTTCGCTCATGGCGTTGACCAGTTCAACTTTGTCGGGGTAGTGCGACAGCATGGAGATGGCCATGCCGGCGGCTTTTTTCTCTGCGGCGGCATGGTCGAGCAGGAACGTATCGAAGTCGTCGAGTACCGCTTCGAGCCAGGCGGTGGGGCTGGGGCAGGCGAGTTCGGGCAAAACGGAGAGCGTCCTTTTATAGAGTTGTTTATGTTGACGGTGCATATTATACGTTCGACGGTCACGCTGGTTATAATGCCGGCCCATTTCAAGCCAGATGAATAAGGTAACAAGACTATGGTGATCAAGCCTCGAGTTCGCGGTTTCATGTGTGTGACCACCCACCCGGTGGGTTGTGAGGCCAACGTCAAGCAGCAGATCGATTACGTGAAGGCGCAGGGTGCAATCACCGACGGTCCCAAGCGCGTGCTGGTTATCGGTTCTTCCACTGGCTACGGCCTGGCCTCGCGCATCACCGCGGCCTTCGGTTGCGGCGCCTCTACCCTGGGTGTGTTCTTTGAAAAGGAAGGCACCGAGCGCAAGCCCGGCACCGCCGGTTGGTATAACTCCGCCGCCTTCCATAAGTTTGCCGAGGCCGAGGGCCTGTATGCCAAGAGCATCAACGGCGATGCCTTCTCCGATGAGCTCAAGGAAAAAACGATCGCGCAGATCAAGGAAGACCTGGGCCAGGTGGACCTGGTGGTCTACAGCCTGGCAGCGCCGCGCCGCCAGCACCCCAAGACCGGCGAGGTGCACTGGTCCACCCTCAAGCCGCTAGGCAAATCCGTGACCCAGCGCGGCATCAATACCGACAAGGAAGTGATTGAGGAAGTGACGCTGGAAGCCGCCAGCGAGGAAGAGATTGCCAACACTGTGGCGGTGATGGGCGGTGAAGACTGGCAGATGTGGATCGACGCACTGGACGATGCCGGGGTGCTGGCAGACGGTGCCAAGACCACTGCCTACACCTACCTGGGCGAGCGCATCACCTGGGACATCTACTGGCACGGCACCATCGGCCAGGCCAAGCAGGACCTGGACAAGCGCGTGATCAATATCCGCGAGAAGCTGGCGGCCAAGGGCGGCGACGCCCGTGTGTCGGTGCTCAAGGCGGTGGTCACCCAGGCCAGCTCGGCCATTCCCATCATGCCGCTGTACCTGGCGCTGCTGTTCAAACAGATGAAGGCCGACGGCAGTCACGAGGGCTGCATCGAGCAGATCTACGGCCTGTTCCGCGACAACCTCTACAACAACAGCCCGCGCTTGGACGACGAGGGCCGCCTGCGCCAGGACCACCTGGAGCTGCGCCCGGAAATCCAGAACAAGGTCGAGGAGTTGTGGGCCCAGGTCACCACCGAGAATCTGCACGAGCTGAGCGACTTCGCCGGCTACAAGCAGGAATTCCTGCGCCTGTTCGGCTTTGAGGTGGAAGGCGTCGACTATGAAGCCGACGTCGACCCGGTGGTGCCTATCGCCAATATGGTCTAACCCTGTAAGTCCCGTCATTGCGCGCCCCAGTGATACAGGGGCGCGGCAATCTCCATCCGGCTCCGTGCCGGCCCAGGGAGATCGCCGCGTCGCTGCGCTCCTCGCGATGACGCGGAAATCTATGCGCACCGGCGACGCATCTCGCCCCATTGGGGCATGCAGCCAACGTCGCTCTGCGCTACCATGCCCCGCTTTGGCTGCGGAATTTTCCCTTCATGTCCTCTCCCTTTCGCCGCGAACTGCTTGCCCAACTGGGCCTGGCCCTGCCGATACTCGGCGGCCAGCTGGCACAGACCGCCAATGGCTTTGTCGACACGCTGATGGCCGGCCGGGTCAGCGCCAACGACCTCGCCGCGGTGGCGGTGGGGGCGAGCATTTGGGTGCCCTTTTACCTGTTTATGACCGGGGTGCTGATGGCGGCCACGCCGGTGCTGTCGCGTCACCTGGGTGGTGAAAAATTCCATCGCATCAATCCACTGTCGCAGCAGTCGCTGTTGCTGGCGCTGGTGCTGGGGCTGCTCAGCGCGCTGGCGCTGCGCAGCATGGGTCCGGTGCTGGCCGCTATGGATGTGGACCCGGCCATCCGCCCCATGGTGCAGGCCTACCTGGAAGCGCTGAGCTGGGGCATGCCCGGCGCGGCGTTGTGGCTGGCGCTGCGCGCCTATACCGAGGCCATGGCGCACCCGCGGCCGGTGTTGCTGATCAGCGTGCTGGGGCTGGTGGTCAATATTCCCGCCAACTATGTGCTGATCTACGGCAAGCTGGGGTTGCCCGCCATGGGCGGCGTCGGCTGCGGCTGGGCTACGTCGCTGGTGTTGTGGCTGATGGCGGGGGCTATGGCCGTCTATGTCGGCCGCCATCCGGTGTACGAGCCGGCGCCGCTGTCCCTGCGCCAGCGCCACTGGGAGCCGCGCGCGCTGTGGTATATGTTCCGGCTGGGACTGCCGGTGGGCTTGTCGATCTTTTTTGAGATCAGCATCTTCTCGGTGATAGCGCTGCTGATCAGCCGCCTTGGCGCCGAGATTGTCGCCGGCCACCAGATCGCGCTGAACTTCACCTCGCTGACCTTTATGGTGCCGCTGAGTCTGGCGCTGGCCACTACGGTGCGTGTGGGGCGCGCCCGCGGCCGCCGCGATCCCGAGGCGCTGCGGCTGGCGGTGATGACGTCGCTGAAGATTACCGTCACCGTCGGTGCGGTGGTGTCACTGCTGCTGGTGCTCAGCCGCCACTGGATACCGCGTATCTACACCGACAACGTGGCGGTGCTGGCGCTGGCCTCTTATTTGCTGTTGTACGCCGCGCTCTACCAGATTTCCGACGCGGTGCAGGTATGCGCCAGTGGCTGCCTGCGCGGTTTCGAGGATACCGGCTGGCCGATGCTGATGACTCTGTTTGCCTACTGGGGCGTGGGCCTGCCGCTGGGCTATGTGCTGGGCCTGACCGATGTGCTGCGCCCGGCCATGGGTCCCGGTGGCTTTTGGGTCGGTCTGGTGGTGGGGCTGACCGTGGCGGCGCTGCTGTTGGGAGGTCGTCTCGCCTGGCGCCTGCGCCAGCCGCTGCGGCGCGAGCCAGAGCTGTCGCAGCAGCGCGCTGCCTAGGTGATAATGAGCGTCTGTAATAACGCGGGGACACTATGAGCCATTTCGATCACGGTCGCCTGTGCGAGCTGGAGACTGGCGTCCATCGCCTGGTGGCGCCCAATCCCGGAGTGATGACCGGCCCCGGTACCAATACCTATCTGCTGGGCGAGCGCGACATCACCGTGGTCGACCCTGGCCCGCCCATGGCCGAGCATGTGGAGGCCATCCTGCGTGCCGTCGATGAACTGGGCGGGCGCATCGCGCGTATTGTCACCACCCACACCCACAAGGATCACTCGCCGGCGGCGGCGTTGCTGCGCGAGCGCCTGGGTGATGCGGTGGAGTTGGTCGGCGCGGCCATCGACGACGATGGTTTTCAGGACGCCAGTTTTACGCCGGATATGGCGCCCGAGCACGGCATTGATATTGCCATT
>JBFHRT010000069.1:0-8424 GCA_041591575.1 Spongiibacteraceae bacterium | reverse complement strand
CGCGGTTTCTTCAACAGCAGCAAAGCGTTACTTGCTGTTTTCCACCATGTAGTCAACGGCGGCCTCGATCTCTTCATCAGAGCAGCTCATGCACGTGCCCTTGGGCGGCATGGCAGCAACACCATTGATGGCGTTGGCATACACCGTGTCGATACCGTGGGCCAGACGCTCGCCCCAGGCCGCGGCATCGCCCAGCTTGGGCGCACCGCCGACACCGCCGGCGTGACAGGCCATGCAGCTGGCGTTGTACACTTCTTCGCCCGACTTGGGCTCACCACCGGCAGCCGCCACCGCAGCACCACAGCTGGCGTCGCCCTGCAGGCAGACCTCGCCCACCGGCTTGATGCGCGCCTCGATCTCGGCGCGCTGCTTGTCGGACACCGCGTAGGCGGAAGCGCAAACGCCGATCAAAGCCATTACGGCAACCAGTTTTTTCATCATGACACCCATGTGTAAACCTCGTTAACCGGCCGGCCTAAACCCGCCACCAGAAAATTCAGCCGCGCATTATATCCGCATCGCGCCCCCGACTCCACCAATTGCCCCGTTACAGCGTGGACAGTCTCCATAGGCCCATGTATGATTGCGCGTCTCGCAGTTCGCGACAGCAATAAGCTGCTGACCGTCAAGCAGTTAACCATCCGCCCGTAGCTCAGCTGGATAGAGCGCTGCCCTCCGGAGGCAGAGGTCTGGGGTTCGAATCCCTTCGGGCGGGCCATATACATCCTTTACGCCAAGGCCCGCTGATTGCGGGCCTTGGCGTATATGCCCTGCTTGGGCGACCATCTTATATCCCTTCGCCTGACCCCAGCAGTACAGCTCATGCTATCGCCGCGATCCTCCCTCCGTAGACGAACGCCCGCATGGCCGCGGCACTCGCGGCCGACGCTGGCGCGCTTTTGTGGGCCACCGGCTATTGCTGGGAATATTGAATGAAAGGTAACTAAAACGAGGGACATCCCTGTCCCCGTGAATTACTAATCCACTTCCGCATTCAGACAATGATGTTTTTCGAGCGATCCAAATAACGCTCGTCGTCTTTGGGTTTGCCGGTCAGGCGCTCGCTGATGATGTTGTACCACTGGTGCGGGCTGGCCAATTGCAGCATGGACAGCAGCGGGTTGGGCGAGGCCACCTGCTGGCTCAGGGTGCGAAAGCGCATACAGGCGGCGGTGCTGCTGTCGCTGAGGTTTTCCACCCGGTGCCACCACCAGGGCGGGAAGATCAGCAAATCGCCGGCGTTAAGGGTCACTTCGAAGGTGGTGACTTCTTCCGGGTCGTTGAAGAAGTAGTTCTTGCTGGCGATGTAGATCAGGTCCTGCTGAAACAGCGGCACCATCTGCAGGGTGTATTCGGGGCGGATGAATTTCCACTTTTTCTGGCCGTCCGCCATGATGAAGAAGGTCCATTCGTTTTCGGCGTGCCAGGGGCTGGCACTGTCGGCGCCACCGAGGAAGAACTCGGCGCCGTGGTATCCCTTTTTCTGCAGACCGAAGACCTTTGACAGCGGCAGATCGTCCAGCAGCTCCGGGTGCTGCACAAAGAGGTCTGCCACCGCCTGCACGTAAACCTGCTGGTCGGTGTCACCGCTCTCCATCCGATCGACGATCTCGCGCAGGGCGAGAGGCTGGGCATCGAAACCGCCGGCCTTGAGCACGGTGTCGCCGTAGTGCTCGCGGAAGAAGGCCGGCGACCAGCGCTCAACGGCGCGGCTGCCGACGGCAAAGTCACGGATCACCAGCGGCTCTCGGCGCGCCTGGACCGCCTGTTTGATTGCCTCTGGCCCCATCCGCGTCGGGTCCAGCTCCTTCACCGGCAGGGTACTGACGCCGGGGCCGCCCTGCCAGGACAGCAGGTGCTTGGCACACAAGCGGTCGGCCAGTGCCTTCAGGCGGTTATTGTTCCTGCTCAGGTAGCGGGTGGCTATCACCACGTCCGCCAGACGCTTCGACAGCGAATCAATGCGTACTTCGGTCCGCTCCTCGGTGCTGCTCAGCGCGCTTGTTTTCATCGTCCCTCTCCTTGAATGTGTTCATCCACTGTTGGCTCGCCATGTGGCTGAGGCCAATTTCAATCTACGGAGAGGAAGAGCGATGTGCACGCGCTTAAGCGGCGACTAAATCGCGCACAAATGCGGCGTTTATCAAAAGCGGAAATGAACGAAAATCGAACACAATACAGGGTATAAAAACCCCGTATTGGCGGGTAGTTGTTGACGTAAAGTTATAAGCGCCGGCCACCTCCGAAAACGGATTTGGCCGGCGGCGGATCAGTTTTCGCCGTAACCGACGATGGCCTTCAGCTCTAGAAAATCGTCGAGCCCAAACGCGCCCCATTCGCGACCGTTGCCAGACTGTTTGTAGCCGCCAAAGGGGGCACAGAAATCCGGCGGGGCGCCGTTGAGCGAAATCATGCCCGCGCGCAGACGCCGGGCAACCCGGCGCACGCGTTCACTGTCGCCGCCCGCCACGTAGCCGGCCAGGCCGTAGGGGGTGTCATTGGCAATGGCCACCGCTTCCTCTTCATCGCGGTAGGGCAGGATGGACAGCACCGGCCCGAAGATTTCTTCACGGGCGATACGCATCTGGTTGTTGACCCCCGCAAACACGGTGGGTTGCACGTAGTAGCCGCGCGCCAGCGCCGGCGGTCGACCGGGTCCGCCGCAGATGAGTTCAGCACCCTCGTCGATACCCGCCTGAATCATCGCCTGTACCCGCTCGAACTGGGCGCGGTTGGCCAGCGGACCCATGGCGCTGGCCTCATCGGCGGGGTCGCCGACGCTGACGGTGGCGGCGGTGCGCGCCGCGATTTCGGCCGCCTCTCGCGCCCGCGCCGCCGGCACCAACATGCGCGAGGGCGCGTTGCAGCTCTGGCCGCTGTTGTTGAGCATGGAGCGCATGCCGCGGCTGACCGCGGGCTCAAAATCGGCGTCGTCGAGGATGATATAGGCCGACTTACCGCCCAGCTCCTGGGTGACACGCTTGACGCTGTCCGCCGCGGCGCGGGCCACCGCGGCGCCGGCGCGGGTGGAGCCGGTGATGGAGACCATGTCCACCTCAGGGTGAGAAGACAGCGCAGCGCCAGCCACCTCACCATCACCGTTGACCAGGTTGAACACCCCCGGCGGCAGCCCGGCCTCGTCGATGATCTCCGCCAGCAGATAGGCGCTCAGCGGCGCCAGCTCGCTGGGCTTGAGCACCACCGTGCAGCCCGCCGCCAATGCCGGCGCCAGCTTGCAGCAGATCTGGTTGGCCGGCCAGTTCCACGGGGTGATAAACGCGCAGACGCCCACCGGCTCGCGCACCACCCGGGTGTCGCCCAGCGTCTCTTCGAAGCGGAACTGTTTCAGCACATCGATCATGATCTTTAGGTGGCGCAGCCCCGTAGGCGCCTGGGCCTTGCGCGCCAAGGTGATCGGCGCCCCCATCTCGGTACTGATGGCGCGCGCCAGATCCTCCTGGCGCCGCTCGTATACCGTGGCGATGCGCTGCAGATAGTCGATGCGCTGCGCCACCGTGGTCGCGGCGTAACCGTCGAAGGCAGCGCGCGCCGCGCGCACCGCGGCATCAACGTCTTCGGTGCCCGCCAAGGCGATGCGGGCTACCGCCTGCTCAGTGGCCGGGTTGACCACCTCACTGCGGCGCTCGGACCGCGGCTCGCACCACTGGCCGTTGATGTAAAACTGCTGGCGGGATTGCAGCTCTGCTGTCGCGCTCATATCTGGCTCCGTGCTTGACGGACAGCGCGCTCAGCGCCCTGATCCGTTGAGAGATATTATTTTTATGGACGATGTCTGCACGCGGGAAGGCCCGCGCGCCAAAGGCAGCGGCGGCCTCCACCCTAATGCACAGAAAGTCGTACACGGTGTTTTAAGTGCAGGTCACAGTGTCGCGCAAGCATCGCGGCAATGCCAGCCGGGACAGCGACGAAGGATAGCGGCGGGACACGAAGCCCTCAGGCGCAGAGCAAGGCCCGGGCCTGCTGCTCAAGATCGCGAAAGATATGCTGGTTGATCAGCGCCAGCATTTTCTGGTTGCTTTTCTCGCGGTGGCGGTGGGCCCTGACCTGGGCACTGAGGCGCTCGTAGTAGCGGCGCGCAAACTCGGCGTGAAAGTGAATGTCACCGCCCTCGGCCGACCACTCGCTGGCCGCCAGTGACAGAAAATCTACCAGCATCGCCACGCTGTTCAGCAGCTCCTGCTCCGCCTCCCACATCCGCGACATATCATAGGCGTAGGACAACAGCTCATCGCGGTAGCAGGCCATCAGTGCCTCGGCCGTGTTCGGGGCCAGCTGGCAGGCCGCCAGACGCTCGCCAAAGCCTTCGATCAGCACGGTGGCGCGGTACTTCTCGCCATAGCGCAGGGTGGCCGCGCGGGCATCGCTGATGGATTGCGCCGCGGTACCGGCAGCGACTGCGGCAAGCAGGCCACGGCAGGTGGTGAGATCAACAAAACCCGCCTGCAGCAGCTCGCGCTGGTAGGCGGCGGCGGCGGCGGTGGCGAGCTGGCGCTCGGCGGCGAGAAAGCGCTCGAATTGCTGGAACTGCGGCGCGTGCTCGAACTCTGCGGCGGCCATCGATCAACTCCCATTTATTGCTCGCGGCCGTACTGTTGGCTGCCGAGTTATGGTAAACATAGCACAGCGCCGCGATGGCGCCAGCGCCCGCGCGCCCCCGAACCCACCCGCAAAACCAGTAGAACAAAAAAGACAAGGAGCTTCGGTGTTCCCCCGATTTATCCCTCTAACAACCTTGTGGCTGTCGCTGCTGGGCAGCGCTGTCTGGGCCTCGGGCCCACCGCAGCAGGATCTCAGCACGGTGTGGTCCAATCCCGCGCAGATGCCCGACTTCGGCGAGCGCGTGCCGCTGCTGAGCACCTTCAGCGGTCGCGCCTACGTCAACGACAGCGACCGGCTGCTGGATCTGCTGGTAGACACCCAGGAAGAGTCCCAGCGGCTGGAGCAACAGGCCAACAGCAGCATTCTGCTGCCCTCCGACATGGAGCCGCTGATCGCCCTGCTTAAGCGTATGGACGGGCGCCGCAGCACCAGCAATGCCATGGCCGGCTTCGCCACCGCGCTGTCGCACAATGACAACCAGTTTGCCCTGCACTTCAATATGAGCGGCCGCTCCGCCAGCCGCTTCGTGTTCGACCCCGACGACGAGGCCCGGCTGCGCGCGGCGCCGTTACTGGGCGCCTTCTTCACCACCGACCTGCAATCCCAGGTAATGATCTCCGGCGCCCTCACCGGCGAGGCCGGCCTCACCTATGCCCGCACGCTGGACGACGACGGCAAGCGCCGCCTCGGCGTCACCGTCAAGCATCAGGAAATCGTGCTCTACCAGCGCGAGGTCACCCTGAGCGAATACAGCGAGAGCAAGCTCTACGACCGCCACCGGGACCTGCGCCGGCACCACGGCGCCAATATCGATATCGGCTACCGGCAGCACTGGCGCCGGCTCAGCGCCGGCCTCGCCGTCACCAACCTGGTACACGGCAGCTACCGCGGACCGCTGGGAGACAACTTCCAGCTGCGGCCGCAGTTCAAGCTGGGGCTGGACTATCAGCACCGCTGGGGCAGCCTGGCGCTGCAGCACGACATCACACCTCAGCCCGGCTTCGCCGAAGTAGCCGGGCGCCGGCTCACGGCACTGGACGCCGGCCTGCCGCTGGGCGACCACCTGCAGCTCAAGCTGGGCTTTCAGCACGTGGACAAGGATCGCGACGGCGACGCCTGGCGGCTGGGGCTGCGCTACCAGCTGCTGGAAGCCTTTCACATGGAAGTGCGTTACGATTACGCCAGCCCGCGCGAGTCCGGCGGCCAGGCCCAGATTCAACTGCTGTTTTAGTCCGGTAATTGCACCGGCAACCGGATAAGCCGCGCTCAGGAAGCGACCAATTCCCGCGAGGGGATTTCCACCTCCACGGTGGTGCCCTTACCCAATTCGCTGCGCACGTCGATGCGGCCACCCAGCTGCTGGGTCACCAGATTGAACACAATGTGCATGCCCAGGCCGCTGCCGCCCTTGCCGCGGCGGGTGGTGAAAAACGGGTCGTAGATACGTGGCAGATTTTCCGGCGGAATGCCGCGGCCGTGGTCCTGCACCCGCAAGCAGATACCGTCGCCCTGCCGCTGCACCTCGATCAACAGCTCACCGCGCTCGCCCTCGTCGTAGGCATGCAGCTGGGCATTGATCACCAGGTTGGTGAGAATCTGCGACAGCGCGCCGGGGTAACTGCGGATTTCGATATCCGGGTCGCACACCAGGCGTAGCTGCAGCCCGCTGTTTTTCAGTTTCGGGCGCAGGCTGAGCAGAATCTCGTCGATATAGGACTTCACGTTGAAGCGGCGGAACTCCACGCTGGCGCGGTCCACCGCCACCTGTTTGAAGCTGTGAATCAGTTCGGCGGCGCGATCCAGGTTGGCCAGAATGATGTCGCTGGTCTGCAGTGCACGCTGCAGGTATTTATCCAGCTGGCTGCGGGTGAGCGCGCCAGCCTCGCACTGGCTGACCAGGCTCTCGGTGTGGCCGCGCAGGGTCGACGCCGCGGTCACCCCGACGCCGATCGGCGTGTTGATCTCGTGAGCCACCCCCGCTACCAGCTCGCCCAGCGACGCCATTTTTTCGGTCTCCACCAGCTGGCGCTGGGTCAGCTGCAACTGCAGTAGGGTGTCCTGCAGTTCACGGTTGGCGCGCTCGGACTCGGCCACCCGCTCCTCCAGCTCGACCTTGGCCCGGCTCAGCTCGGCGGTGCGCTCCGCCACTAGGCGCTCCAGATCCGTCGACAGCAGCTGTAGCTCCCGGCGCTGATCGGCAGTGGTTGCCACCTCTGACTGCAGGCGCTCGTTTACTTCCCGCAGCGCGCTGTTGCTGGGCAGCGCCAACGCCTTGGGAATCAGCGGCCACACCAGGATGGCGGTGCCCACAGAAGCCACCGCGGTAATGACTTTAACGCCGGCGCTAAGCCAGTAGGCGCCGTGCCAGACGTTGTAGATAGCCACTAGGTGGGTGGCACCACAGGCGAAGATAAAGATGCCAAACAGGTAGAACATGTAGTTGAAGCTGAGATCCTCGCGCTTCTTCACCAGGTAAACCAGCGCCACAGGAATGGTGAAGTAGGCGAAAACAATCAGTGAGTCGCTGACCACATGGGCGGCGACCAGATTGTCGTTCCATAAATAGCAGTGGCCGTGGGGCGGCATCGACGGCCCCAACAGAAAATCCATCAGTTCTTTCATAGCGAGTGCCGAGGGTCCTGGCTTGGGCTCGTTCTTGCTACACAAAGCCATAGGCCGCGTGCGGTCAATACGGGGATTCCACCGGGGGAAGGGCTCGGGTATGGGATAAAGGATCAATGCCGGGCGCCGGTTGCAGTACCTCTGCGCTAGACACCACGTCGGGGCGGCTTAAGGCTGGCACGGGGTATTAAGCTCGCTGCCATCCTGGACGAGATTGCCGCGCCGCTGCGCGGCTCGCAATGACGCGGGTCTGGCGTCTAGCCATTAGCGGCTGAACTTCTCCGACAGCAGCACCGAAGAGCGAGTGCGGATAACGCCATCGACATCGCCGATAGCGTCCAGCAGCGCGTCCATATCGGCGGGGGTATCGGCCTCCAGTACGGCGATCAGGTCAAACTCGCCGCTGACCGCGTACAGCGCGCGCACGCCGGCGCAGCCGGCCAGCGCCGCGGCAACGCCCTCGTGGCGCTTGGGGTCCACATTGAGCATGGCATGGGCAAGAATGCGCTTGTGGGCGTAGTCGGGGCCCAGGCGCAGGGTGTAGCCGACGATGACGCCACGGGCCTGCAGCCGGTCCAGGCGATCGCGGGTGGTGGAGCGGGAAATGCCCAGCCGTTTGGCCAGCGCGGCAACCGGCTCGCGGGCATTTTGCTGCAGCATGGCAATCAGGCGTTTGTCGATCTCGTCCATGGCGTGGCTGCCGTTTTTGCCGGGTGTAGGCGGCGGGCACAAGTGGCGGGCGGCACCATCGTTGCCCGCCGTCACCGTCAGTATAGCCACCGGCGCGCCGCCCGCCGGCCAGCGCCTGCTCAGGACGGCAGTTCGAAGCTGATGCCCTGGGCCAGCGGCAGCTCGCGGGAATAGTTCACGGTGGAGGTCATGCGCCGCATATAGCCCTTCCAGGCATCGGAGCCCGATTCGCGGCCGCCGCCGGTGTCCTTCTCGCCGCCGAAGGCACCGCCGATCTCGGCGCCCGACGGCCCGATGTTCACATTGGCGATTCCGCAGTCGGAGCCGGCGGCCGAGAGGAACAGCTCGGTCTCGCGCACATCGGTGGAGAAGATGCACGATGAGAGCCCCTGAGGCACGTCGTTGTGCAGGTCGATGGCGTCCCGCAGGTCCCGATACCGCAGCGCGTACAGGATCGGAGCGAAGGTCTCCTCGCGCACGAGATCGGTCTGG
>JBFHRT010000068.1:0-8557 GCA_041591575.1 Spongiibacteraceae bacterium | reverse complement strand
GCGTGATCTGCTATCCAGTGCTGCTGGTATGGATGTATCTGGCTTGCGTTACCGGGATCAGCATATTCCAGCGCCGCGGCCCACGTCCTGGATGCCGGCATGACTCGGGAGTACTATCGGGGATTGCCCGTCGTCCCGGAGGCGCAGCGTGATCCGCCACCCAGTGCTGCTGGTATGGATGTGTCTGGCGTGCGTTACGGAGATCAGTGCATTCCAGCGCCGAGGCCCGCAGCGGGTTTAGGCGCTTCAGCGCAGCGCCGCGGCCCACGCCCTGGATGCCGGTTTGCGCCGGCATGACTCGGGAGTACCATCGGGATTGTCCGCCATCCCAGACACGCGCAGCGTGATCCGGGATCCAGCGATGTTGGTAGCGAAAGCCGCGGCGCGCAGTCACCGCGGCCGCCAGTTATCGAAGCTGATTTGGCATTGGGCGCCCGCCGTGCGAAGCTGCTGGCGCGTGCGTGTGCGAACGCCTGTTAAGCGTCCAACGATCCGCCATCATTACAATAACACCGTGTGAGGTCATCGATGTCTGCGAGTCACTCTGAGAGTAACAAGGCCGTTGTCATAAAAATGTGGAAGGCGCTGGCAGCCTTTGACTGGGAAACGCTCAAGAGCTGCCTGCACCCCGATATTCACTACCGCGATATGCCCAGCGATGACCCCGGTGCGCACGGCCCGGACAACTGCGTGAAACGGCTGTCCATCGCCTGGGATCACCTGGAAAAGCAGGAGCAGGTTACCCACCATATCGCCGCCGAGGGCGATGTGGTGTTTCTCGACCACACCGAAAAGTGGACCTTCAAAACCGGCGAGACCTGCGAGCATACCTTTGCCACCATGCACGAAATGAAAGACGGCCTGGTGTACCGCTGGAGTGACTACTGGGACATGAACAAGTTTGTCAGCCAGTTTCCGGGCTGGTTTCTGGAAGAAATGGCCAAGGCCAGTGCCGAGGATTTCGGCGGCTGAGCGGTTGTGCCGATTTGCCAGAAGCAGGCGGTTGACGGCTAGCCCTGGCCGTCCCCGCCCGAAGTGAACCTGGGCCGGGCGTTCAGCCGGCGCTCGCCTCACAGTGAGCCTTCAGCGCCGCCAGCAGTGGCTGGTAGACATTGCTGTGGGCGCGCTTGCCCAGCAGCAGAAAGCTCAGCCGGGTAAACAGTGTATTGGCCGTCACCTGACAGTGGTAGGCCGCCACGGTGTGGTCGCCGTCGCGCTCGAAACTCCACACCCCGCTGCCGCGCAGGTCGCCGTCAACATAGCGCTCCTCCAGCCGGCTGCCGGCGACAATGCGTTCCACCCGCCGAGTAAAGCGGCTGAGAACAAAGGGCGGGTAGCCGTAGCGATGCTCCACCAGCACGCCCTCGGCCAGTTGCTCGGCGTCGATCAGGCGGCAGCGGTAGACCGGCAACCAGCGGCCGATGCCGGGGTAGTCTGCCACGGTATTGAACACCTGTTCCGGCTCGGCGCGAATGCGGATACTGTCGATAACATCAATGGAAGCCATAACACCTCCAGATCACTGTGGGTCCATTTGGGAGTCGCGCTAGCGAATCAGCCTGCGGCGGCGACCGATAAAAGCCACATTGGCCGTCGCCTGTCTGGGAATCGGCGCCGGGGTTTTGCGCAGCAACTGTTTGATAAAGGGGTTCTTGCTGGCGCCCTGAAAATCGTACTCGGCTCTCATCGCTTAATACTCACCTTTACGCGTTGTCATTATCACAGCGTGGCTTGCTGACAGTATTGGTCGAATTCGGGGCGGGTGGCCCGGCGCGCGGCGAGGATGCAGATCACCGCATCGGCCTTGCGCTGGCAGCGGCACACCAGCAGCTTGCGCAGTTGCCGGCTGATCCCCATGAGAATGAAGTAGTTGCCATCGCCCTCCCCGTCGGGATCGTCGATGAGCAGAGCATTGTTGTCGAGAAAGGCGCTGCGCGCCTGTTCGAAACTGACGCCGTAGCGGTGGCGGTTGGTATTGGATGCGTCCCTGTCCCATTCGAATAGCACCTCAGTAATCCTTTACTGTGCTGACCGACACAGTGTAATGCGCTTAAACGATTCTGCCTAGTCGCGTGGCGGCGCTTGCTGCAGTTGCTCCAGCTGCCGCCGTCGCTGCTGTTCCACGGCCTTGAGTTGCTGCTCCACCGCTTCGGCCTTATCCAGCGCCTCCAGCTGCTGCGGCGGTATCACGCCACCCTTGGCCGGGGCTTCGCCGTCACTCTGCTGGTAGAACCAGTAGGCGCCGGCCAACAGCAGCGCCGCTATTAGTATGCGAATCATCATCTAGCTCTTACAGATAGGGAAACTGAGAGTTGTAGGCGACTTCCCAGAGGAAGCCGTCGGGGTCGGCAAAGTAACCGGCGTAGCCGCCCCAGTTCGCCCTGGTGGCGGCTTTGGCCAGGGTGGCACCGGCGCCGACGGCCGTTGCGGCAGGCCCAGGCCGTCGCGGTAGAAGGCGATAGCTCGTGGCAGATCGGCCACTCCCAGGGTAATCAGGCTAATGCGAGCATCCACGGCTTTCACTCTCCAGTGCGTTGGCTCGAGCTTGCCACGCCGTGCCAGCACTGACCAGCGAGCTGGCTATACTTTCTGCGGAGGTGGGCCATGGCCACTAGCGATCAATCAGCTCAGCCGCGAGCGCTGCTGCTGGATATCAGCGGCGTGCTCTACCAGGATGGCGAGCCGCTGCCCGGCGCGCTGGCGGCGGTGCAGCGCGTGCAGGGTGCCGGCCTGCCGCTGCGCCTGCTCACCAATACCTCGCGCCAGACCGGCGCCGCGGTACACGCCCAGCTGTGCGCGATGGGCTTCACGGTTACTCGCGAACAGGTCTACACCGCGCCAGCGGCGGTGCTGGCCTATCTGCGTCAGCACGGTCTGCGCCCCTATTTGCTGATACACCCCGAGCTGGAACCCGAGTTTGCCGCGCTGGACTGCCGTGAGCCCGACGCGGTGGTGGTCTGCGACGCCGCCCATCGCTTCGACTACGATCACCTCAACCGCGCCTTTCAGCTGCTGGCCGACGGCGCGCCGCTGATAGCCGTTGGTGACAACCGTTACTACCGCGGTGGTGGCCAGCTACAGCTGGATGCCGGTCCCTTTATCCGCGCGCTGGAATATGCCGCCGACACCCGCGCCATCATCCTCGGCAAGCCGGCGGCGGCCTTCTTCCACGCCGCCCTGGCCGAGCTGGGGGCGGCGCCGGCTGAGGCGCTGATGGTGGGCGACGATGTTGAGGCTGACGTCATCGGTGCGCTGGATGCCGGCCTGCAGGCCTGCCTGGTGCAGACCGGAAAATACTGCCCCGGCGACGAGGCGCGGGCGCCGGGCGCGCGGCTGGCGGCGGATGTGGCGGCGGCGCTGGAGGGTGTGTTGGAGTGAGCGCTGGAGTGATGGTTAGGCCGCGCTCGTGCAGATATTGGTGCGCGCGGCGCACCCTACGCGGTGGATGCGTCTCGTTATTGCGAGGAACCGGGCCGCGTATTCGCGGCGCGGTGACGTGGCAATCTCGGTCAGGGTGGCAGTGACTGGATGGGCGCGCGCTTGGCTTCCGTAGTAACCGGTATCGCTCCCTGCCGGGAGCGACCTACTTCTTTTGCTTGCCCAAAAGAAGTAGGCAAGAAAAGGGCACCCCAATCCGGCGCCCGCCTTCGGCGGGTCCCCTGCGATGCTCAGTCAGCGATGGGCGTTGCGCAACTCGACCTTCGCCGCTACGCGGCTACGGGACTTGAACAGTGCTCGCGCTGATCCATCGCTGACCTGCGCTTCTCGGCGCCTCCTAGGGGGGCGAAGATGCGGTGCCACGATTTACAGTCGGAATTTGCGGGTGGTTTACGTCACGTGAATAAACGCTTTAAGTTCAATAAGGCCTGCGACGAACACTCCAGCGCTGCAGCAGCGGCGAACATATCGAACTCAGCGCCGCAAAGGCGGCGCACACCGCCAGCGCAGTACCCCAGCCGTAGTCCAGTAGGCTGCGGCCGAGCGCCAGCGGCAGCAGCGACTCGGGAATGTGGTCCAGTAGCAGCAGCCGCGCGCTGGGCGCCAGTCCGGCACGGCGTTTGGCGAAGCTGGTCAGCAGGTCGCCGGCCATGGCCGCTGCCGCCAGGGCCAGCCCCACAGCCGGCGGCAGCCCCAGCAGCGCCGCCAGCAGCGCGCCGGCCAGCAGCGCCAGTGCCAGCCCGCGCCAGGTCTTGCTGGGGCCCAGCAGCGGCCTGCCATCTGCCAGCTGGCGGCCGCCGTCGATGGGGGCCGCTCCGCGCTCCCCCAGCAGGTAGAGTCCCAGCACTGGGGCGCCGTTGGCGGCAATCAGCAGTGCCAGCAGTTGCAGTTCCAGCACGGTTGGCCTTTTGTCAGTGATATGAATGACTTATAGCACAGTGGCAATTGCCTGCGGCAACGGCGCATACTGTCTATGAGAGGGGGAACTGCGCCATGACCGCGAGCCCGCACAGCGGGGCCGCGGCATAACAACAAGGTGCGCCATGTTCCTAAAGCCGTTTGTTCTGCTACTTGCATTGTGGCTGACCCCATCAGCCCTTGCAGTGGACGCTGTGGTACTGCGTATACAGGTGCCCTTTCCCACAGTCGATGTCATCAATGACAGTAGTGCCGCGCAATTCCGCCAGGCGCTGTCCCGCGCCGCCGGACTGGCGCTGGCAATTCGGGCGTATAAGGACCTGCCCCAGCTACTGCGGCTATGTCGCGCCGGCGCGGTTGACCACGCCATTGTCGATGAATTCCAGGGGCGCGAATTGATGCGCGAATGCGACTTCGTGCTGCTGGCGCAGAGTGAGATGCGCATGCAACTCTACCGGCTGCGCGAACGCGAAGCGGGAGAGCAACTGCAGCGCGTGGGACTGCTGGCGCGCAGCGGCGCCAGCCAGACCGCACTGCGGCGGTGGCAGAAGGCGCCTAGCACGCGCAGTTTCTCCGGCTACGCTGCGCTTCTCGGTGCACTGCTGGGCGGCCGTGTCGATGCCGCAATCATGAGCGAAGGTACGGTGCAGCTACTGGTGCCGGAGCTGCAGCATCGCCTGCTGCCAGTGGCAGGCTTTCGCGTCCCGGTGCAGCTTTATATTGTGATCTCTCAGCGGCTGGATGCCTCGCTGCGACAGCGACTGCGGGACTTTTATCTAGGTGACGCGGTCGCCACCTGGTTCGAGCGGGACTTTGGCCTCGGCCGTCCACAGCCGCTGGCCGTGGCGGCGTCGTCCCTGTAGCCGGCGCGCTGTACTCACCGCAGGCGGCTCAGTTCTAGGCTGGAGCTATACTCGAAGAATTGGGGGGTGCCGTGTGACGCCCGCGAAATCCGCGGGCCGCCACAGCGGCCCGACGAGCCGGTGCGCCATGTTCCGAATAGTGTCAGGGCTGATATTTGTACTGCTGATGGTGGCGGGGGCCGCTGCCGGCGAGCGCAGCGCATTGCGGGTGCGGGTGCCGGTGCCCCGTAACGACGCCGTCAGCGACCAGCGCGTCGAGCAGTTTCGACAGGAGCTGGCCCGCGCCGCCGGCCTGGCGGTGGAGCTGCGTGCCTTCGACGACCTGCCCGAGCTGCTGGCGCTGTGCCGCGCGGGCCAGGTGGATCTCGCCATTATTGGTGAGCGGCACGGTCGTGCGCTGATGCGCGAATGCGGTTTCGAGCTGTTGGCCCTGAGTGAGCTGTGGTTGCAGTTGTATCGCCGGCAGGGCGCGGAACATCAGGGGCCACCACGGCGGCTGGGGCTGGTGCAGGCCAGCGATGCCAGTCGCGTCGCGCTGGCGCAGTGGCCTCTGCCGCCGGAAGCACAGCTGACGGTGTTTAGCCGTTCCACCGCCCTGCTCGACGCGCTGTTTGCCGGAAACATTGACGCCGCCGTGCTGGATCACTGGGTGGTGAGCCTGCTGGCGCCTGCGTTGCAAGCCCGCCTGCAGGCGATGGAGGGCTTTCGCAGCCGCATCCGCCTGTTCATTGTGGTAACCCCGCAGCTGACGCCGGAGCTGCGCCGGCGACTGCAGACTTTCTACCTGGAGAACGCCGCCGTTGCCGACTGGTTCGAACGCGATTTCGGCCTCGGTCCGCCGCAGCCGCCAACGGATAAAGTGCCTCCTTAGCCGGTTTTTGCCGCCAGCGATGCGACATGGTCAGCGGCCGCTGCAGTAACAGCGCCGGGCCGTCCCCGGCTGTGGGCACACAACTACACTGTAGGCGCGTCAGTGACCGGTATCTGGCCGCCGGGTGCTCTGACAGGAACACCCTGAGGCCCCTGCGAAAGGCTCAATATGTTGCGTGTTTGCTACAGCGTAACCCTCGCCCTGCTGATGGCGGCACAGGTCAGTGCTCGCGACAGCGTGGCATTGCATATGTGGGTGCCCTTTCCCCAGAGTGATTTTGTCAGTAATGAAAGCGCGGCGAATTTCCGCTCGGCGCTGGCGCGCAGTACCGGCCTGGTTGTACAGGTGCGAGCCTTCAGGAACCTTGCCCATTTGCTGGCGCTGTGCCACGTCGGTGAGGTCGATCACTCCATTCTTGATGAGTCGCAGGCGCAGGCGCTGATGCGTGAATGCGAGTTTGAACTGCTGGCGGAAAGCGAATTGCCGCTGAGGGCCTATCGACTACGCAGCGCCAGTGCGGTGATTCGGCTGCAGCGCTTGGGAATTGTGGCGCGCAGCGGGACCAGCCGCGCGGCGTTGGCACAATGGCAAATACCCTCGGCCGCCATTCGCGAGTATTCCAGCAGCGCCGCGCTGCTAAGTGCTCTGTACGGCGGTCATGTTGATGCTGCGGTGTTAGCGGAGAGGGCTGTGCAGTTGCTGGCGCCGGAGCTGCGCTCCCGGCTGCAATCGGTTCCGGGCTTTAGTGCCAGCATGCGTGTGTTTGTTGTCGCCTCGATGCAATTGGACGCCGGCCTGCGGCGACAATTGCGCGATTTTTATCTGGAGAACGCGGCGGTGGCCGACTGGTTCGAGCGGGATTTTGGCGTCGGCCGCCTACGCCCACCGGTTCTCCTGCAGCCCTAGCCGGCGCCGTGATCCGGCCAGTGGCGGGCGGCCTATCTCAGGGCTGCCTGTATTACGGCAACCACTGTGCCAGCGGATTGTCGCTGTTCTGGGTTGCACCACTGTCTGCACTAGCCGCAGGCAGCTGCAGCTGCGGCACCAGCGGCAGTACCACGCTGGAAGGGTGCTCGGCGTCGTTGAACACGGTGAGTACCCCGGCGGGCTGGTTGAGCAGCTCAGTCAGCGGCGGCAGGCCGTGGGGGAAGTCGCTGGCGCCGACACTGATGCGCAGCCGGTGGCCGGCCTTGATCACCGCCGAGGTCGGAAACACCTCCACGTTGAGCAGCATCGGCTCGTTCATCGCCACCGGCAGCTTGCCTTCCTCGGTGAAGGGGTGCCAGGGCTGGATCATCTGTGCGCCGATATAGCGCGACTTGCCGCTGTCGACCGCGCGCATGGAGGCGGTGAGAATGCCGTTGCTCAGTTCCCGCGAGGGGCCGGCGGCCAGCGCGTCTGTTAGCGGCGCGGCCGAGGGATCGTCAATCAGCGGGCTGACATCGCTCACCCGCACCACCAGCGAGGCGTCCAGGGCGGTGGTGGCCACCCAGATATTGGCCTGGATGGGGCCGTTGATCACCATATCCCGCGGCATCGGCGCGCTGGTGTAGGTGACTTCCAATGACTCGGCCAGGTTGCTGTCGGTGAAACAGGAAGGCAGCGGCAGCAGGCCGATGGCGCCGGCGGTCCACTGCGCGGTGCTGGCGGAGCAGATGCCGTTGAGCGGTTGCTGCAGCAGGTACTGGCTGCTCTCCCCGGCCTGCGGCGGCAGCGGCGACAGACTGCGGTCGCCGTGCAGGTACAGGGCCTGGGCGCGCAGCTGCGGGTGCGGCCAGTCGGCAGCGGTGACATAGCGCTCCTCGCCGTAGTAGTACTGCGTTACTGCGGGCAGCTGCTCGGCGCCGTTGGCTTCGCCCCTGAGGTAGCGATCGAACCAGCGCAGGGCGATGTCGTCCAGGCTGGGTACGCCGTCGCGGGGCAGGCCCTGGCCCATGGAACCGGCGATATGCTGCCAGGGGCCGATCAGCAGCTTGGCCAGCGCATTGTCCTTGATGGCCTCGTACAGCAGCGGTTCGCCGCGCTGGAAAATGTCGTTGAGGCCGCCGACGATAAAGCTGGGCACGCGGATGTTGTCGGCCACCTCCAGCGGCGAGCGCGTGCGCCAGAAGGGGCCGTCGTAGTTGACGCCGTTCTGGCCGATCAGCGCGTCGGCGATCAGTGGCAGCTGGAATTGGGTGACGGCATTGAGCACATGCTCGGTGCTGACCGTGAGGTATTGCTCAAAGCCCTCGGCCGAGGCCGCGTCCTGGGTCGGGATGGCGCCCAGGCCGGTGACCAGGCCCATCCACAATGGAATAAATCCGACATTGACCTGGCCGCCGCTGAACACGATATCGCGGTAGGCATCGCCCATGGGCACGATGGCGAACACCGCCTTGTGGGCCGGGTGCTGCTGGGCGGCGGTGAGCAGCTGGGTGATGCCCATAAAGGAGGCGCCCCAGGTGCCGATGTTGCCGTTGCAGCG
>JBFHRT010000067.1:0-8599 GCA_041591575.1 Spongiibacteraceae bacterium | reverse complement strand
TAAGGCACTCCCTGCGATTCTCATCGCATCAATTGCGGTGTCGATCCCCATTGTAGGCCGGAATAAGCGCTTCTTAGCGTTTCCGGCAAACGTCCGCAACGCAAGCTTATGCGGACCTACCGCGCTAAGTTAATGGCATTGCGGCGCACCCTGCGGTGGTGGTAATGCTGATGTTGCGAGGAGTTGCGGGCGGCGCGGCGTCTTCTGCGGTGTGGTAGTGCTGATATGCGGTGTTGTGCGTGGCCGGGCGACCAGGCAGAACTGCCCGCAACGCTGCGCTTATGCGGGCCTACGGGGGCGGAGGTGTGTTGGCAGTTGGGTGTCGGTGCTGTGCGTGGTGCTCCTCCTGCGGCGGCGTTTGCGGGTATGGGGGGATTTGTGCGGCTAAAGCCGCACCTGCATATCGGGTCTATCGGGTTGTGGGTATCGGACTGTGGGTGTCCCGAATTGGGAGTGGACCGCTTGTAGGTGTCTTCCGTCCAGCGTCTGAGCGCTCAGCGCCCCGCTCCCACAAAAAAGGGGCCCGCAGGCCCCTGAAGTGAGTAGCTGGAGACGTTTAGTCGTCACTTGCGGGGTATTGAATACCGATGCGGCTGCCGAAGTCGTTGGCGAATACGCCGTGAGGGTCAAACTCTTCAACTGCTTTGTTGAATTTTTCAAGGCGGTCGCCGTAGTCGAAGGAGCCCAGCTGGCGCTGCAGGTCAAAGGCCCATTCGCGGTTCTTGGCCCAGTGGGCGCGGGCACCGTATTTCTCGATCAGCACGGTGACGTATTCCACGAAGGGTGCCATGTAGGCTTCCATTTCCGCTTTACTGAAGCCGGCCGGTACGTAGATGGGCATTTCAATGTGCACGACGTGGGTGCCATCTTCAAAGGGGCCGCCGGTGCCGGTGTAGGCCATCAGGGTCTCGTTTTCGCTCTTGGCGTAGCGGGTGAATACGCCGACCAGCGGCAGCCGCACTTCCAGGTTTTTGGCGTTCTGGCCGGCCAGGAAGTTGTTGATGTACTGCATGGCTGCAGCGGCGTTCTTGCGCGGCACAGCGACTTCCCAGTCCATTTGGAAGAAGCCGTCCTGACCGTCTACCAGCGGGCTGGTGATCATGCGGTGCTGCGGGCCGATGACGTCGCTGGTGTAGCGGGTCTTGCCGTTAACGTCCTTCACGAAGGGCGGCTGGTTGACGAACTGCAGGTAGCGGAAGCGCTCCATGAAGCCGTCCAGGTAGCCGCCGGGGTTACAGGCGGCGGCGTGCATGCCCTGCTTGAAGAAGGGGAAGATCTCTGCGGGCACGTCCGGGTTGAGCAGGCGGTTGTAGGCGCCGGGCTCGGCCGGGGCGTCGGTTTCCATACCGCAGGTACGGATCACTTTGCCCATGCCTGGGTACCAGTTGTACTGGCCGAAGTCACAGTCTTTGATGTTTTCCCAAGCGGAGTCGGGGCCGTTCTGGAACAGGTAGTCCTCGTCGTGGTAGGTGACCTTGACGTGGAGGTTGCTGGTGGGCTGCACTTCAATACGCAGGCTGGTGACCACGCCCAGGTAGCCGAGGTTGGTGGTCAGCGCTTTCCACAGGTCTTTCTTGGTGCTGTCGCGAGAGAACTGGCGCACCTGACCGTCGGCGGTAACCACTTCCATGCCCACCACGCTGTGCGAGAGCACGGTGCGGTGCTTGGGCGAGCTGCCGTGGGAGCTGGTGGCGATATGGCCGGCCACGGTGGGGAAGGCGTAGCCCAGGTGGGTGTAGCCAATGGACTTGCCGCGCGGGTGCAGCCACTCGGACAGATCCCACATCAGGGTGCCGGCGGGCACCTTGACCACTTCCACGCCCTCAAAGGTTTCCAGCGAGATGCCCAGGTTGGGGTTGTGCATGGTCAGGTTGGCGGTGCTGATCAGTACGCCGTCGGTGCACATCACGTCGGTGGCGGAGTGTGCCTGGCCAGTGACCTTGACGCGTTTGCCGGCGGCGGCTGCGTCGCGCACCAGCTGCTGCACTTCGGCCACGCTCTTGGGCATGTGCACGCTCTGGACCTCGTCGCACAGCGTCTGGTAGTTGTAGGAGGCCAGCTGCCAGTCGCCACAGTCGGCGGGGCAGGTTTCAGCGGTTTCCAGTGTGTCGCACTGCTGGTTGCCGCAGGTGGCGGCAATTTCCAGGCTGGGGCAGTTGGACAGCGCGGCAAGGTCGCTGGTCACTACCGGCAATTCGGCGATGGTGGCTTCCATCTGGGTGTCGCGGAAGCGGTACAGCACTTTTTCAGCGGCCGACTCGCCGCAGTACTCGCTGTCGGCGTCGCGTGAACAGGCCAGTACCGAGCTGGCACTGTCGGGCACTTTAACGCCATCCAGGAAACGGTAGCTCAGGGCCTGGCCAGTGGCGGTCAGCTCGGCGATGAAGGGGTTGTCGCCCAGCAACGGCAAATCGACAATCTTGTTGCCGGCATCGTCGGCCCAGTACAGGCGGTAGCCGGTGATGTCGGTTTCATTGGCGGCGGGCTTGAGGTCGATGCCCTCGGCCGTCAGTTTGTCGGGAATGATGTATTCGCCGGCAGTGTAGGTAAAGGTGACTTCTTCGGGCAGTGGCAGTACGTTGCCGTGACCGCCGCCGAGGAGCCCGCCCAGATCCAGGGCGCTGGCGTGGCTGGCGGCGCCGAGCACGGCCGCCAGGGCGATGGCCCGCAGCGGCCGCCGCGGCGTAGTGGCTGATTGGGTTTGCATATCCTTCCCTCTTTTTGTTGTTGTCTTGCTGAACTCGGGGTGCGGAGCGCGCTGGTGGGCGGTGACCTGTCAGTGTGGGTGGCAGGGCAGCTCCGGTTATTATTGTTGTCGAATGGGAGTCGCAGTCCTGGAGGCTGCTAACTAATAAGTATTAGTTTTGTATCTTAGCGCCAGCTCTCAAGATGGCAATTGCGGCCGCGAAAAAAGTGTGACGCAGTCGATAAAATGGGCACAAAAAAAGGGCCCCGTTGGGGGCCCTTTTGATGAAGCTGGACAGATCAGGCCACTTGTACCGGGATGGCGTTGCTGGAGTGGCTGACGCTGTTGTCGGGGTTCATATAGATGAGGCGCGGCTTGAAGTTGATCAGCTCGGCCTCGCTGTACTGGGAGTAGGCGCAGATGATGACGGTGTCGCCAACAGCGGCCTTGTGAGCGGCGGCGCCGTTCACCGAGATTACGCCGGTGTTTTCCTCGCCGCGAATGGCGTAGGTGGTGAAGCGCTCGCCATTGGTGACGTTGTAGATGTCGATCTGCTCAAACTCGCGGATGCCGGCCATATCCAGTAGTTTGCCGTCGATGGCGCAGGAGCCCTCGTAGTCGAGAACGGCATGGGTAACTCGGGCTTTGTGGAGTTTGGCTTTCAGCATAGTGGACTGCATAACGCTGTTCCTTTGGGTTCTTCACTCGGCGCGGTAGCGGGGCCAGATTAATTGGCCGCTAGCATACCCCAATCGGCGCTGGGATTCAGGGTTAAAGTGACATTGTCGATCAGTCGTGTCCGGCCCAGCTTGGCGGCGGCCAGGATGACGACGGCTTCGGTGTCCAGGGTGACGGGGCGCAGGGTGCGCGCGTCGCAGATGGAGAAGTAATCGGGTTCAAAGCCCGCCTCGCGCAGCTCGTCGCGGCCGTGTTGCTCCAGTTCGCGATAGCTGTCGTAGCCACAGGCGATGGCCTCACGGCAGCTCTGCAGCGCGCGGTGCATGGTCGGGGCTACGGCGCGTTCGCGGGCGCTCAGGTAGCCGTTGCGCGAACTCAGCGCCAGGCCGTCGGTGTCGCGGGCAGTGGCTACACCGACGATGTCAATAGGCATGCACAGGTCGTCAACCATCTTGCGGATGATGCTGAGCTGTTGGAAGTCTTTTTCGCCGAAGATGGCGACATTGGGCTGCACGATCTGGAATAGCTTGGCGACGATGGTGGTGACGCCGTCGAAGTGGCCGGGGCGGCTGGCACCGCAGAGGGTGTCAGACAGCTCGGGCACGCTAACCTTGGTGTGCCGTTCCATGCCCTCGGGGTAGATCTGCTCTACGCCGGGGTTAAACAGGTATTGGGTGCCCTCGGCAAAGAGTTTCTCTTTGTCGGCAGCCAGGGTGCGGGGGTATTTGTCGAGGTCTTCGTTGGCGCCAAACTGCAGCGGATTGACGAAGATGCTGACAACGACGACGTCGGCCAGCTGACGGGCACGACGCACCAGCTGCAAATGCCCCTCGTGCAGGTTGCCCATAGTGGGTACAAAGGCCACGGTCTTGCCGGCCCGTTTTTCCGCGCTAATGGCGGCCCGTAGCTGTGCGGTTGTGCTGTAGGTTTTCATACCACCCAACTTCCCACTCTGTTGCCATCGCTGATAAGCAGATGCAGGTTGCTGTGATGTCAGTCCGCGCACACCGCGGGCTGGCGACTCAGTACACTGGTTTTGACGCCTGTTCGCTGACCGTCGGCAGCTGTTGTGCACAAACTGATCAGCACCAGTGGCGGGGAAGTATGCCCCAATCGGTAGGGGGGTTCAATGGCTTTGGTAACAAAAATTTGAAACTTTTGTTACCAAAAGAAGCGGTGTAAATAGGTAACAGGGTGTGCTGAAAGCCCCGTCAATCGGGGCTTTCGCGTAGTTTTGGCTAGTTGAAGCAGTGCTCGGGGGCCGGGAACTCGCCGCTCTCCACCGCCTGCTTGTAGGCGCGCAGGGCGCCCTCGATGTTGACACCGCTCTCGGCGAAGTTGCGCACGAACTTGGGCAGCCGCGGCGAGATGCCCAGCAGGTCGTGCAGCACCAGCACTTGGGCGTCGGTGTCGGGGCCGGCGCCGATGCCGATCACCGGGATGTCCAATGCGCGGCTGATGTCGCCGGCCAGCGCCTGCGGCACGCACTCCAGCACCAGCAGCGCGGCACCGGCACTCTGCAGTGCGCGGGCGTCGTCGATCATGCGTTGGGCCTCGGCATCGGCGCGGCCCTGCACCCGGTAGCCGCCCAGCACGTTCACTGACTGCGGTGTCAGTCCCAGGTGGGTGCACACCGGAATGCCGCGCTCGGTCAGCGCGCGCACACTGTCGTGCAGCCAGTCGCCGCCTTCCAGCTTAACCATGTGGGCGCCGGCCTGCATCAGCGCAGTGGCGTTGGCCAGGGTTTCCTCGACGGTGTTGTAGCTGCCGAAGGGCATATCGGCGATGACCAGGGTGTTGCTGGTGCCGCGGGCCACACAGGCGGTGTGGTAGGCCATGTCCTCGACGCTTACCGGCAGGGTGCTGTCGTGACCCTGCAGCACCATGCCCAGTGAGTCGCCCACCAGAATCACGTCAATGCCCACGGTGTCTACCAGGCGGGCAAAGGTGGCATCGTAGGCGGTAACGACGGCGAATTTTTCACCGGCTTCCTTCTTGGCGCGCAGGGTGAGGGTGGTGACCTTGCTCATGGTGGGGCTTCCCTGTGAAGGCTTGTTACAGAAATGTCGGATTGAAGTAGTGGCGGCCGCTGCGAATCTGGCGCAGATAACCCAGCAATTGCTGATAGTCGCGCTCGTCGTTGGCGAAGTCGATCTCGGCGGCGTTGACGATCAGCAGCGGCGCGTCGTCATAGTACAGGAAAAATTCGCTGTAGGCCTCGTTGATACGCTGCAGATAATCGCGGCTGATGTGCTGCTCGCAGGCGACGCCGCGGGCGCGTATGCGCGCCATCAGTACGTCGGCCGGCGCCTGCAGGTAGATTACCAGGTCTGGTGTCGGCGCATCCGGACTCAGCTGCTGGTAGACCTTGTCGTAGATGGCGTACTCGTCGGTGTCGAGGTTGGCGCGGGCGAATAGCGGGTCCTTGGCCAGCAGAAAGTCGGCTACCTGCAGCGGCTCAAAGATGTCGCCCTGGCACAGTGCCTCCAGCTGCTGGGCGCGCTGGAACAGAAAAAACAGCTGGGTGGCGAGCGCGGCGTGGCGGCGGTTGGCGTAGAAACGCTCGAGAAAGGGGTTGTCCTCGGCCCGCTCCAGCAGGGTCTGGTAGTTGAAGCTGGCGGCCAGGCGCCTGGCCAGGGTGGTCTTGCCGACGCCGATGGGGCCTTCTACCGCGATAAAGCGCGGCAGTGCCTGCGCCTCTTGCGACACGGTTTCCATGTTCGGTTTATTCTCCGTCGCTGGATTGCAGCGGCCACAGGCCGTCGCTGTCGCCACAGTCTACTAGCGCCGCCAGCGCGCTGCCATCGGGCAGCTGCAGCTCGGGGGCGATGTCGTACAAAGGGCGAACCACGAAGGCGCGCTCGGCAAGGCGGGGGTGGGGCACGCTCAGGCGATCATCGGCAATGACGGCGTCGCCATAGAGCAGGATATCCAGATCCAGCGTGCGCGCTCCCCAGCGCTGCAGCCGCTGGCGGCCGTGGGCGGCCTCGATGGCCTGCAGTGCGTCGAGCAGCGCGTGCGGCGGCAGGGCGGTGAGCAGTTCGGCAACGCCGTTGACGTAATCGGGCTGTTCGCCGGGGCCGATCGCGCGGCTGCCGTACCAGGGCGAGTGCGTCACCAGCTCGCTGCCCGGCAGCTGCGCCAGCGCCGCCACCGCGGCCTCCACCTGGCGCCGGGGTTGCTCGAGATTGCTGCCAATGCCGATGAAGCAGCGCTGGCGTGGTACTGCCGGGGGCATCAGGCCTTCCGGCGGCGGTTGCGCGGCTTGCGCGAACGGGTGCGGGTGCGCGGCTGGCTGTTGCGCACCTTGTCGCGCATGGCGTCGCGGTGTTCCGGCGAGGACTCCTGGTAGGCGGTCCACCACTGGCCGAGGCCGGGCTCGATTTCACCGGCCTGCTCGCGCAGCAGCAGAAAGTCGTAGCCGGCGCGGAAGTAGCGGTGCTCCAGCAGCTCGGCGCTGCGCTTGGTGCCGCGCCGCGGCAGGCGGTACTGCAGCTCCCAGATATCGCGCATGGGCATGGAGAAGCGCCGTGGAATGGCAACGTGCTGCTGCTGGGCCTGCAGTACCTGCTGCGAGGCCTGGTGCAGCGCTGGAATCTCGGGCATGCCGTCGGCAATCATCGCTGCGGCCTGTTTCTGCACCACTGGCCACAGGATCACCGCATAGATAAAGGCGGGGGTCACCGGCTTGTCGTCGGCGACGCGCTGGTCGGTGTTGACCAGCCCCTGCTGGATCAGCGCCTCGGCTTCGGGCTGCTTGTGCAGCAGTCGCGCGGTGGCCGGGAACAGTGGCGCGAACAGCCCATAGCGCTGCATCAGCGCATAGGTGTTGAGGCCGCGGCCGGCCATAAACAGCTTGATCACCTCGTCGAACAGGCGCGCTGCCGGTACCTGTTCGAGCATCGGTGCCAGCTCGGTCAGCGGCGCCGCGGTGTGTTGCTCGATGTCGAAGTCGAGCTTGGCGACAAAGCGCACCGCTCGCAGCATGCGCACCGGGTCCTCGCGGTAGCGGGTCTCGGGGTCGCCGATCATGCGCACCAGGCGCTGGCTGAGGTCGTCCATGCCGCCCACGTAGTCGTGCACGGTGAAGTCCTGGCTGCAGTAGTACAGGGCGTTGATGGTGAAGTCGCGGCGGCGGGCGTCTTCCTCAACATCGCCGAACACATTGTCGCGCAGCAGCATGCCGCTGTCGCTGCGCGCCGCCTGGGTGGGGCGGGTGGCATCGTCGTGGCCGGCGCGGAAGGTGGTGACCTCGATCACCTCGCGGCCAAAGCGCACGTGCACGATCTTGAAGCGGCGGCCGATGATGCGGCCATTGCGAAACAGCGCCTTGACCTGCTCGGGGGTGGCGTCGGTGGCAATGTCGAAATCCTTGGGGTGCCCGCCCAGCAGCAGGTCACGCACCCCGCCGCCCACCAGGAAGGCCTCGAAGCCGCCCTGGCGCAGGCGGTGCATCACCTTGAGTGCACTGTCGCTGATATTGCGGCGCGAAATGCTGTGATCGTCTCGGGGAATCACCTTCACCTCACCGGCCTGCTTGTTGCGGCTCAGTTTGCCGGTGAGGCGCTTCCACAATTGAGTCACTGGGTCTTTTCTCATGTAGGGGGTTGGTTTCCGACGCTAGTAAAGCGGCGCATTCTAGCACAGCCCGCACCGATCTCGTGCGCTTGTCAAGGGCTGGGCTGGTGGCGGCGCAGAAAAACGCGTGGCCAGGCTGGTGCCGGCGGCGAGCTGATTGCCGTAGTCCGGGGTGTGGGCCTCTGCTTTTGCAAATGTTGCCAGCGCCGGCGTGGACTGTAATTTCCGAGTGCCTGGACCCCAGATCGCAAACAGCGCGTCTGGGGTGACGATGGTTGTGGTGCGTCAGGGGGGGGGTGTTCCTGGTGTGACTGGGGTGACAGCGGCGGTGCGCTTGAGGCGGCGGCAGTGCTGCGGTGCATCGGGGAGGTGAAAATTGCGCCGGGCACCAGGGGGGGCATACCGCTGTCTAGGCAGTCATTCCGGCGAAAGCCCACTGCTGTCCGGAATATTCTCATAGCAGGACTCCCTGCCTTGCCATGAGCTCTTCCTGCCGTCGTCGTCGCTTTTGCCAGATCTGGTATTCGGTTTCCTGGCGCTGGAACAGCGCCGATGACAGCAGCACGGTGCACTGCTTGAGGCTTTCTGTTAGTCCCTGCTGATGGCGGTACAGCCACACCAGCAGGTAGGTGATGATCGCAATGTGGATTTGGGTGC
>JBFHRT010000066.1:0-8625 GCA_041591575.1 Spongiibacteraceae bacterium | reverse complement strand
CTTTGGCTCCTCGCAATGACGGGGTACTAATTGGGCCCTTGCAGCTCATTCATCGTCGCGCCAGCAGTTTTCCATGATAAGCGACTCTAATGGCTCGCGCTGGGCCCAGTTTTCCGTGGCCAGCATGGGCTGTTCGTAGAATTCCTTAACCGGCCCCAGGCACAGGATGGCAATCGGGTGACTGCCGGTGGGCATATTTAACAATGCTTTCAGGGCCTCGGGCTCGAACAGTGACACCCAGCCCATGCCCAAGCCCTCGGCGCGGGCCGCCAGCCACAGGTTCTGGATGGCGCAGGCAGCCGAAGCCAGGTCCATTTCCGGCAGGGTACGGCGACCGAAGACGTGGCGCTCGCGTTTGTCCTTGAGGGCGACCACCAGCAGCTCGGCGCAGTCCTGTACGCCTTCAACTTTCAATTTGAGAAACTCACCGCCGCGCTCGCCCAGTGCCTCGGCGGTACGGTCGCGCTCTTCCCGCACCAGAGCATGAATGTCGCGGCGCAGCGCTGGCTCGGTGATGCGCAGAAAACGCCAGGGCTGCATAAAACCGACGCTGGGGGCGAAGTGGGCGGCCCGCAGCAGCCGCCGCAGGGTCTCGGGCGGAATCTCACCGCCGCAGAAGTGGCACATGTCGCGGCGCTCGGCTATTACCCGGTAGACTGCGGTCAGCGCCTCGTCACTGTAGCGATGCGTATCGTGCGGGGCTTCGCTCATGGTGTGCCCGCGTTGGCAGCCGGCACGAAGAAGCGCGCGCCGTCGATCTCGGCGGTGCGCAGCGATTGGCCATAGAGGCGCTCCAGCGCGGCCAGTTCCAGCATGGCCGGGGCTTCGCCCCAGCAGGCTTCACCGCTGGGGTAGAGCAATAGCAGGTGACTGCACCAGCGCGCCGCCAGGTTAATGTCGTGCAGGCACAGCAGCGCAGCGCAGCCGGCGGCGGCCTGCTCGCAGATCAGTTCCATCACCGCCACCTGGTGGCGCAGGTCCAGGTGGTTACTGGGTTCGTCGGCCAGCCACAGTTGCGGTGTCTGCGCCAGCGCCGTGGCTATGGCCAGCCGCTGGCGCTCGCCGCCGGAAAGAGTGCTCACCAGCCGCTGCTCCAGGCCCTGCAACTGCAACCGGGCCAGCGCGTCGCGGGCCAGCTGCAGGTCTTCCCCGGTCTCTACGTCCCAGGGGGCGAGAAAAGGGTGGCGACCGATCATGGTGGTTTCCAGCACGGTGGCGGGAAACCCGTCCTGGCGCTCCTGAAACACCACCGCCAGCTGCTGGGCTATCTGACGCCGGCGCAGTCGCTGCAGTTTTTCGCCATTCAGCAGCACGCTGCCGCGCCGCGGCGAGCGCAGCCCGGCCAGGGTGTGCAGCAGCGTGGTCTTACCGGCGCCGTTGGGGCCCAGCACGCCCCAGACCTGGCCGGGTTGCAGGGTGAAGGTCAGTGGCCGGCCGTCATCGCGGCCGGGTATATCGATCACCAGATCCTGAGCGGCGAGCGTGGCCATCAGCGGCTCCGGTACAGCAGGAACAGGAAGGTGGGCACCCCCAGCAGTGCGGTGATCACGCCCACCGGTAGCTGTTCCGGGGCGATGATGGTGCGCGCCAGGGTGTCGGCCAGGGTGAGCAGGGCGCCGCCGGCCAGCGCCGCGGCGGGCAGGATCAGACGCTGGTCGTTACCCAGCACCAGCCGCAGCATATGCGGCACCACCAGGCCGACAAAGCCGACGCTGCCGGCGGTGGTCACCGCAAAGGCCGTGAGCAGGCTGGCTGCAATGTATACGGTCCACTCCAGTGGCCGCACCGCCAGCCCCAGCGCCGCCGCCTGCAACGGACCGCGAGCCAGCACGTTGAGGCTGCGGCCTAGTGGCAGCACCACCGCCAGGCTCAATCCCAGTGCCAGCAATGCCGGCCAGGGACTGCGTGCGTAGGCCAGGTCACCCATCAGCCAGTACAGCATGCCCGGCAGGCGGTCGCTGGGGCCGACCGCAAGCATAAAGGTAATTACCGCGCCCCAACCGGCGGCCACCACCACCCCGGTCAGCAACAGGCGGGTGGGGGTCCAGCTGCCGGTGCCGTGGGCCAGGCCGAAGACTGTCACCGCCGACACCAGCGCGCCGACAAAGGCCGAGCCGGACACCACCGCGCCACCGAGTCCGCCCAGCATGGCGGTGAGTGCACCCACGGCGGCGCCGCCAGACAGGCCCAGCACGTAGGGGTCGGCCAGCGGGTTGCGCAACAGCACTTGCATCAGCGCTCCGGCCAGCGACAGCAGAGCGCCGGTGGCCAGTGCCGCCAGTGCCCGCGGCAGGCGCAGTTCCAGAATCAGGCTGCGGTGCAGCGGCT
The DNA here is from genome assembly GCA_041591575.1 of Spongiibacteraceae bacterium. Taxonomy (GTDB): domain Bacteria; phylum Pseudomonadota; class Gammaproteobacteria; order Pseudomonadales; family Spongiibacteraceae; genus JBFHRT01. The sequence goes on along the minus strand of JBFHRT010000066.1, from coordinate 6,297 downwards.
CGCCCTCGCCGCGAAGCACCGCCCACAGTTCGGCGGTGGACACCGGCACGCTGCCCACCAGCACGGCCACTGCAAGCGCGGCAATGGCGGCCACAGCCAGCAACAGCAGCACTGGCCACAGCCGCGGCAATCCGTTGGCGCGATGCAGCAGTGCGCCGACGGCCCGCGAATCAGCGCCGGCCACGGGCAGTCTCCAGGTGTTGGCAGAGCAGGGCGGTACCCTCCAACAGTCGCGGCGTTGGGCGCTGCAGTGTGGAAGGGGGCACAAAGAACAGGTTGTCGCTTCGCACAGCCTTGAGACCCTTGTAGCGACGCCAGGGGTCCAGCCAGGTGGGATCGTCCTCGCCCATGCCTCCGGCAATGATGACCTCGGGGTCGGCGGCCAGCACCGCCTCGGTGTCGATACGCGGCGCCAGTCGTGGCAGTTCGCCGAAGGCATTGACGCCGCCGCAGAGGCGACCGGCCTCACTGATCAGGTGCTCGTCGTTGACGGTCATCAACGGGTTGGCCCAGATCTGGTAAAACAGCCGCACCGGGGCAGCGTCGGCGTAGCGTTCGCGGATGGCGTTAATACCAGCGCGGAACTCGCTGGCGGCCTGTTGCGAGGCCTCATCGGTGCCAGCCAGGTGGCCCAGACGCTCGATGGTGCTGGCCACATGCTCGAAGGCGCGCAGCTCGCTGTAATACAGCGGCAGCCCCATGCGCTCGAGCTGCTCCAGCTGTTCGGTGGGATTGCCGCTGATCCAACCCACCAGCAGGTCGGGCTGCATCGCCAACAGTGCCTCCATATCGAAGCGGTCGTAGCTGCCAATGCGGGGCAGGGCCTTGGCGGGTTCGGGATGATCGCTGAAGGTGACCGCCGCCACCACTTGCTCGCCGGCACCGGCGGCAAACAGCAGCTCGGTGACGCCGGGCGACAGTGCAACGATACGTTGCGCAGGCTTTTCCAGGCAGAGCTGGCGCTGTTTGTCATCGGTAACGCAGATGTCGGCGGCGACACTAACAGCCGTCAGTGTCGCCGCCAACAGCAGGGCAAAGCGCCGCGCGCCTGTCACCACTCGACGCCCTGCTGGGCTTTGATGCCGGCGGCGAAGGCGTGTTTGTCTGCGTGGATGTCCGACACGGTATCGGCCAGTTCGCGCAGCGCAGTGGGTGCGCCGCGGCCAGTGATCACCACGCTCTGTTGCTGCGGGCGATTGCGGATTGCTGTGTACACGCGCTCGGCGTCCAGGTAATTGAAGGCGAGCATATAGGTCAGCTCATCCAGCAGTACCAGTCGCAATGACTCGTCGGCCAGCATTTTTTCCGCTTCCACCCACACAGCTTCAGCGGCGCGCTGATCCAGCTCGCGGTCCTGGGTCTCCCAGGTGAAGCCGGTCTGCATGGTGTGCACCGGCACCTCGGGGCAGTGGCGGCGAATGAACTGGCACTCGCCGGTGTCCCACTCGCCCTTGATGAACTGGGCGACGCCGGCGCCATAGCCGTGGCCCAGCGCGCGGATCACGGTGCCGAAGCCGGAGCTGGACTTGCCTTTGCCATTGCCGGTCATCACCACCACCACGCCGCGGTCCTCGGTGGCGCGGGCGATGGCCGCGTCCACCTTTTCCTTCTGGCGCTGCATTTTCTTCTTGTGGCGTTCGTTGTCGGCGCTGGTCATAGCAAGTCCTTGTCAGTGATGAATGAGTGTCCGCTATGGTACCTCAGAAGCGGAAGCGGAAACCGCCGTAGGTGGCTGCGCCGGCGGTATTAAAGCCGGTGATTTCCTGGTATTCGCGGCCCAGCACATTCTCACCTCGAATATAGATCTCAAGATTTTCCGTTGCCTGCCAGCTCAGATTCATATCCAGTACCTGGTAGTCATCCAGCTCGACGCGGCCAAGCCCAAAGATTTGGTCAACGGCGTCTCTTACGAATCGCATGTTGGCGTTTAAGGTCGCACGAATTTGCGGGATTTCGTGGCGGAATCCGAGGTTTGTGATGCGCTTGGGGCGACGCACACGCTGTTCACCACTACTGTCCTTGGTATCGTTGTAGGTGTAGTTGGCAATCAGTGTGGTGCGCTCTTCCAGCGGTAGCTCGGCGCTGATTTCCCAGCCCTTGGACTCGGTATCGCCACTGGTCTGTAGGTAGCCGGAGAAGCCGGACAGATCAAAGAAGATTTCGTCTTCGATCCGCTGGTCAAAATAGGTTACATCGACAAAAGCACCATTAGCTCCATGGTATTCAAAACCGATATCGAAGCCCTTGCTGGTTTCTTCACTCAATTCGGTGCCTTTCGCGGGAGCAAATGCTGCGGGACTCTCGTTGTAGGCAATTTCTGACAGGCTGGGAGCACGGAAGCCGCTACCGTAGCTGGCGCGAAGCTTAATTTCGTCACCGCCCTCAGTGGGAATCAGGTAGGCGCCAGTCAGGCGGTGACTCCAATGTTCGCCAAAATCTTCGTTGTCGTCTAAGCGGCTGCCGGCGGTGAGAAAATAACGGTCGTGGAAAGTTCCCTGCAGTTCGACATAGGCACCGGTCTGGTCGCGCTCCAGGTCTGGGTCGCGGGAGCTGATCAGCTGCTCTTCATAATCCACACCATAGATCAGATTGAGTGCAGTGCTGAGCTTGGACGATCCGAAGTATTGAACCTCTTTAACGCCGCCGTCAGCGAGAAAGCTGGTGGCGCCGATGGCAAAGTTTTCGCGCTCGATATCGGTCTTATGGTAAGTCAATCGTTGCGTATGATTGCCGTTACTCCAGATGGCGCTGAGTTTATGACTGCGCTGATCATAATTGCTCTTACAATCATGGCTACTGCCCACGCCTGAAAGGAAGCAGCCGTCAAATTCGCTTTCTGCATCCACACGCCGCGCCACAAATTCGCCGCGGAACTGCTGGTTAAGTTGCCATCCCAGGCTGGCGTTATAGCTGTTGTTCTCGTAACCGTCATCGTCCTTGAGCGTGCTGTCAGCGGCGCGAGCATTGAAACCATCTGTCTCCAGGTTTGCCCCGCTGAAAGCGTAGTCCAAAGCACCAACTTTTCCGCGCACAGCTCCCACCAATTTCTGAGTGCCATAGCGGCCATGTTCCACCTGCACGGATCCCTGTGGTGCGCCTTTGCCTTTTTTGGTGATGATGTTGATTACGCCGCCGGCGTCGGCGCCGTACATCATACCTTGAGGGCCGCGCAGTACTTCGATGCGCTCGATATCTGCTGGCTGCAGGTGCTCAATCTGGGTTTGCACCTGAGTGGTGGTCGGGTCCGAGTAGTCCACGCCATCGACCAGCACAAGGGTGCGGAAGCTTTCTTCGCCGCGCACACGCAGGGCAGTTTGTTTGCCCAGGCCGCCGCTGGTGCTAACAGCAATGCCGGGCAGCGTGCGCAGAATGTCAGCGGTGCTGATAAAGCCCTTGGCTTCGATTTCCGCTGCGGTAATCACCGACACCGAAGAGCCAATCTGGCGCAGTGGCATTTCGGTGCGGCTGGCGCTGACCAACAGTTCTTCTACTTGCTTGGATTCGGCCACGTTTGCGAATACCAGGCCGGGCATTGCGGCGAAAGCTGCGGCAACGGTGATTTTGTTCATGGGTAGTACTCCTCAAAGCCTTGTGATGTCACACGCAATGAGAGAGGGATAGGGGCGATACGCGAGGTATGACCACTGATGAAGCCCTCCGCTACATCGTGCTGAGCTGTCAGGGCCGGTTCCGGACTCGTGAGCGGGCGCTCACCTACCGTTGCGGGGGCAGTGTCGGCTTTTCGCGTGGCGGTTACCGACTTCCCGTTTAAGCCGCGCAGCCGTATGTGAATCGGCCGGGCGGGCACCCAGTACAGGTGGCGGCACTCTACGGGCGGGGCGGTGCAAAGTCAATACGGTGATAGTAAGCACTAACAGATTGCTAACGGCAGCCGCCGAGTGTTTCCAGGGTGTGCACCTGGTCTAGCAGGGCGCGATTGGCGGGCAGGTCGATGCTCATTGCATCAGCCAGGCGACACAGGTGGCCGCTTATGTAGTCGATCTCGGTGAGACGCCCGCTCTCCAGGTCCTGCAGCATGGAGGAGCGGTTGGCGCCGGTGGCGTGGGCGACGCCCAGTACAGTATCCAGCATCCCCTCCACCCAGTCGCTGTATCCGAGTGCCTTACTGAGGCAGACGATTTCTTCGACAACGGCGTGCAATTCCTCCAGTACCTCCGGTCGCTCCAGTAGTTCGCCGTTGCAACAGCGGTGAATGGCGGTGAGCGGGTTGATGGCACAGTTCACCGCCAGCTTGCGCCAGAGGATGCGCTCTATATCGTCACTGACGCTGACCGCCAGCGGCGGCGCGCTGAGGCCGGCAGCGCAGGCGGCAAGCTGGCTGCGTTCACTGTTGCCGGCAGCGCCGATCACAGTGCTGCCGCGGCCGGCGTGCACCACGCGGAAGGGGGCGCTGCGGTAGGCGCCCTCGGTGGTGGAGGCCTGGTAGATGCGCAGGCCAGGGTAGTGCTGGCGCAGCTGCTCGGCGACGCCCAGGCCATTCTGCAGCAGCACCACGGTGGCGTCGGGCGCCAATTGCGTGGCCAGCGGTGCCAGCGCCTCCAGGGTTTGGTGGGCCTTGGTAGTGATTAGCAGCTGACGTAGAGGAGCGGTGACTGCCGCGGCGCAGTTGGCATCGATGGCATGGGTGTGCGCTTCGCCGTCGCGCACCAGGGTGACACCGCCGGCGGCGCGGTAGCGCTGCAGGCTGGCCGGTTCGCGCAACAGCAGGCGCGGTTGGCGCCCGGCGGAGTGCAGGGCACTGGCCCACAGGCAGCCAATGGCGCCGGCGCCGAGGATGTTCCAGGTGATGTTGTCGGGCATGTAAGAACAACCGCCGCAGTGCTACTATTCGCCGCCAGAACATAACAGAGGAGTTCACCGCATGCCATCGTTTGATATCGTCTCTGAAGTTGAACTGCACCCCTTCACCAATGCGGTGGATCAGGCGCAGCGCACGGTGGATACGCGCTTCGATTTCAAGGGTGTCGACGCCAGCTTTGAGCGCGACGGCCTCGCCGTGACCCTGTTTGCCGAGGCGGATTTCCAGCTGCAGCAGATGGAAGACATGCTGCGCGCGGCGCTGATCAAGTGCGAGATCGATCCGCTGGCCATGGAAATGGGCGAACAGCAGACCGCCGGCAAGCAGGTGAAAGTGGCGGTTAAGATGAAAAACGGCCTGGAGCAGGACCTGGCCAAAAAAATCGTCAAGCTGGTCAAGGACAGCAAGCTAAAGGTGCAGTCCCAGATTCAAGGCGATCAGGTGCGGGTGACCGGCAAGAAGCGCGATGACCTGCAGCAGGTGATGGCCATGCTGCGCGGCCAGGAGCTGGGGCAGCCGCTGCAGTTTACCAATTTTAGGGATTAAAAGATGTCGGACGTCGGAAGCTTGACGTCGGATGCCTAACAGCAAAGCGGTGCGCATAGCGCACCCTACGATGCGTTTAGCTGGTGCGGAGCCGCTCTAAGGTGCGCTGCGCGCCCCGCGCTTTTAGCTTCAGACGTCAGACCTCAGACTTCCGACTGCCGCCTCAATCCTTCTGCCAGCGAAACAACCGCGCCGCCACTGCCATAAACACGGCCGTCATCGCCGCCAGCCACAGCAGGTGGTCGCTGATTTCGGCCAGGCTGGCGCCGTCTATCATCACCTCGCGGGCACCAACAACGATATGGGTGAGCGGCAGCAAGTCTGACAGCCGCTGCATCCAGTCGGGGGCACTGTCCAGACTGAACCACACCTGCGACAGGAACAGCATGGGCCAGGTGGAGGCGTTGAGCATGCCGCCGGCCAGTTCCTCGCTGCCGGTGCGGCAGGCGATCATCAGTCCCAGCGCCACCATGGACAGGCCGCCGAGCACGGCTACCGCCAGCAGGTTGAAGCTGCTGCCCAGTACCACCAGGTCCAGCCACCAGTCGCAGCCGGCGAAGATCAGCGCATTGACCAGCACCACTATGACCAGCCGCGACACCAGTTGCGCGCTGATAAATTGCAGCGCGCTCACCGGCGTGGCCTGCAGGCGCTTGAGCACGCCATTCTGGCGATAGCGCACGATCACATAGCCGACCCCGAACAGCGAGCCGAACATCATGTTCATGGCCAGCACCCCGGGCATCACCCAGTCCACATAGCGCACCGCGCGGCCGCTGAGCTGCGCCTCGACCAGGTCGGCATCGCCGTGAGCGGCCCGCAGCAGGTCCCGCGCCGCGGCGCTGCTGCTGGATTCCGGGTTGACCCAGTAGCGCAGGCCGCCGTCGGCCTCCAGTACCAGGTCCAGCTGGTGATGGCGCACCCGGTTGAGG
>JBFHRT010000065.1:0-8632 GCA_041591575.1 Spongiibacteraceae bacterium | reverse complement strand
TTGTTCTACGATAGATTGCTCTGAGGTAGATGACTCTGGCATGGCTTGGCTCGCTCTGCTTGTCCGGGGCTCGCGATCGCCCGCCGGGCAATCGCCGCATTGGCTGCAGTAAAGCAAGTGCCCTGATAATATGTCAAGAATCTTTACTATAATTATTCCGGGGTGGCGGCCCTGTCACAGGCCGGTGTTGTGCGGGCTGCGCGCTGCTGCGCTTGCGGTACAATGCGGGTTTTGAGACGCGGATTTGGGGACTGACTCGGCGCGTTAGTGGCCTGGTGTTCGGGCGGCAAGGACAAGCAAATGACAACAACAGACAATAAAGATTTTCTGATTGGCACCCTGGCCTATGCCCTGTACTGGATGGACGAAAGCCTGCAGGCCAGTCTGGAGGCGGCCGGTTGGCCGCGCATGAATCGCACCCGCTCGATGATCATGCTCAGCGTGACCGTGGGCGTAAACCGGCCCACGGCACTGGCCAAGAGTCTCGGTGTTAGTCGTCAGGCGGTGCACCAGTTGTTGCGGGACATGGGGGAAGAGGGGCTGGTAGAGCTGGTGCCGGACCCGAAAGACCGGCGTGCCAAGATCGTTCAGTTCAGCCCTGGCGCCGATGCCATTCGCGCCGCCGCCGAAAATGCGGTGGCGGCTATTGAGGAAAGGCTGGCCGAGCGCATTGGCAAGCAGACGCTGAAACAGCTCAAGCAGGGCCTGAACAAGGATTGGGGGCCGATTGTGGTGGCGCCGGTAGATGCCAACTGAGGCCTTGCCATAGATTTGCAATTGCGGCAGAGGGGTTGGGATATCGTCGCAATTGCCGGAAACGCGCTATGCGCTTATTCCGGCCTACGATGGTCACATTGCTGCGAGTGGCTTTCGACCTTCTGCCTGCGTCGCGAGATTGCCGCGTCACCCAACCGCACTAGCTACGCTTGAGTTCCTCGCAATGACGGGTTCGGGTAGGTCGCTGTCGTCATTGCGAGGAGCCGAACCGCTGGCTTTTCGGCGGTTCGGGGACGCGGCAATCTCACTCGGGTTGGCAGCGGGGTAGGAAAGATCGCCTCGCCTCAAGGCCTACTCCGGCTTGGCGTTACAGTTTTCCTTGTATCGGTAGGTGCTGCCGGTGCAATTGAAGCGCAGCATCACCACGCCCGCCGGCCAGTGGACCTGGAAGATCCTTTCGACGTCGGTGTGGTAGCTCTCTCTGGGATAGCCGCAGGCGTAGCCAAACTGGCGGTGATTGCTTGCACCCTTGGGCAGCTTGAAGCCTTTTTGCTCAGTAAAGCGGACATTGCCGAATACACGACGCGGGGTCTTGCAGCCGACGTACTTCAGTGCTTCGTCCTGGGTTTCGTTATCGCGCAAGATCAGTGATTGCACCGGGCCGGAACACCACCAGCGCTCGATGCCTTTCTGGTTGGTGTAGACGGAGCAGATGGCGCGGGCCTCCTGATAGACCGTTACCGGTTTTTCCTTTTTGGGTTTTTTCTGGGACGGTGCCGGTGTGGTCTCGGGGCCGGCATCACCGGCGCCCGCGCTGCTGGGTTTAGCCAGTGCGGCGGTCTGCTGATGGGAATCGGCCTGGCGGCTTTGGGCGCTGCCGTCGTACACCGGATTGGTGCCGATATTATTGCCGGCAAAGGTGCCCATGGCGACTCGGATCACGCAGTTGCGGGTTTTTGCATTGTACTCACCGCCCTTGGCGAGGCAGTCGCGGCGGGGCTTGTCGGGATCGACAGCCGGCCGTGCCTGGGCCAGTTGTTGCTGTCGTGCCTGCTGCTCACGGGCCTGTTGCTGTTGCGCCTTTTGCCGTTCGATACGCGCCAGTGACTCGGCGTAGTAGTCGCGCTGCTGGGCTTGCTGCCGCGCCTGCTGTTCCGCCTGGGCCTGGGCGATCAGGGCGTTGGTTTGGCGCTGCTGCTCGGCCACTTCGGCGAGGCTGCTGCGCATATTGGCGAAGGCGTTATTCATGCTGTCGTTGAAGGCGCGGTCGGAGGCCTCCTTCTCCCGCGCCTGTTGCCAGTTGCGCTCGCGGCGGTTGAAGGTTTGGCTGGCCTCGCTGCTGACCCGGCCAAGCATGGCGTAGACGTTGCTGGCAGAGCGGGTGGCCGCGGCCAGTGAATGCTGTACATCCACCCGGTTGCGGTTGACCAGCTCGGCCTCCTCGACGATGCGCTGGCCCTCGTAGTGCTCGCAGCTGACATAGTTGCCGCCGACCCGGCAGCTGCCGCGGCCGCGCCGGCCGGCATTGAGCTGGCCGCTGAAGTCCAGCTGGCCGTCGATATAGTGCTTGCCCGGGCCGTGCAGCTTGAGGCGCTGGAACTGTCCTTCAAACACCTCGTCGCCGCGCTGGTACAGACCTTCGACCAGTTCGCCGCGGCGGAAGCTGCCGGTGATCAGGTCGCCGCTGTTGTTCTTGGCGTAGGCCACGCCCTCACCGCTGGCGAGACCGCCGCGGCAGGGCTTGCCGAACCACACGAACTGACTGTGGGACTTGGCCAGGCGGCAGGCGCCGGCCTGTTCGGCACTTTTCAGGGCGAGCGGGCCGGGGCGATCGGCGGCTTTGTTACCGTTCTCCCAGCTCTCGATGCGGTCGCGCTTGCCGTCGGCCGAAACCCACACCGCCTGTCCGTGCTGCTGGCCGCCGACAAAGTGAGCGGTGTAACGCTCGCCATTGGGGTAGTGAATCACGTGGCTGCCCTGGCGGTGCAGGGCGGTGATGCCGATCAGGCCGGCGTCGGATTGCTGCGGCTCGTACACGCTGAAGCGACCGCTGCCGGTAAAGCCCTCGCCGAACTGGTAGTCGCCGCTCAGCGAGTCAGCGCCGAACTGACTGACGTCGATCTTGTAGCCGGCGGTGGCCAGCTCGCCGCGAAGCGGCCAGCCCTCGCTGAACTCGCCGTTGAATATCAGCTGCGGCGACACCAGCGCGCCGCGGCCGTGAAAGCGGCCGTTGGCAAACTCGCCCTCGTAGCGGGTCTGCTCGGCTGGCGCCTGGTAGCTGCCATCGCCCTGCAGATAGCCGCCCACAAACTGGCCTTGATAGCGGCCGCCGTCGGCAAGTTGCAGGCTGCCCGCGCCTTTTAGGCAGTCGCCGCTGACGCAAACCGATTGTGGGTAGGGCAGGCTGGCGCAGGCGGACAGACCCAGGGTGAGCAGTAGCGGCCAGGGTTTCATCGCGGATTTCCTCAAATTACAGCAGCCCGTCGCGGCCCAGGTCGCTGACCAAGTTGGAGCCGATAATGGCGCCGAATTCGCGGCGGGTGGAGCTTTCCCAGCGGCCGAACACATAGGCGGCATTGAGTACCGTGAGGGTCTCGTCCAGCCGCAGCTGGTACTCATATCTCTGCAGCGTTTCATCGCCGTCGCTCAGGAACGCTGTGGCCTCCAGCTCGTAAGTGGTGAGCCCGGGGAAGATAAAGGCTGAAAACAGCCAGCCCACATAGGTGATGCCGTGCTGCTTGCGCGAGTAAGTGATGATTACATCGATTTTGCGGCTGCTATTGGGGTCTTCGTAGAACACGCCGCTGCTTAGCAGCGCGGTCTTGATGTCGGCGCTGAAGTTGTCGAGGTTGGCGAGGGGGCCGGTGCAATAGCCGCAGTCTGCCCCATGCAGTTGAATTTTTACCGGCATTGGTGCGCGAATGCTGAGGTCATCGACAGCCACCGCTTTGGTGGGGCTCATAACAAAGGTGTGGGCGGTGCAGCCGCTGAGCAGTAGTGCGCCGACAAGAGCGAATAGAAATTTCATGACTGGTGCTCCAATGATTAGTGGGACAGCTGCGAATAGTTGCTGGTTTTGGCGCAGAGATTTTTACTGCGTTGCCAGCTGCGCGCCGGGAAGGACAGGCAGCGCGAACGGTGTTTGTCGACCAGTGATTTCACCTTGGCCTGATGCTCGCTGCTCAGGTTGTCCACTTTTTCCTGCTGCCACTTGGCGAAGCGTTTCTTGGCCTCGGCCTGCTCGCGATTGAAGTTGCGTTCCATTTGCCGCAGCTCGGCTTTGCGCTCGCGCGCGATCCGGCCCTGCTCTTCGATATAGGCGCGGGCGCCGGCTTCGTCGCCGCCCATGATCTGGATGGTGCCCAGTGCCATGCTCTTGGCCACCGCGGCCTGCTCGGCGCGATCGATCTGTTTTTCGATATAGCGCATCTTGCGCTGGTAGTCCTCGCGCCATTCACGTTGCTTGTCGCGGGTTTGCTCTTTGATGCGGGCCAGTGACTGGTCGTAGTCGCTCTGCAGTTCGTCCATGTCCTTCCTGAACAGTCGGCTGAGGTAGCCGCTGTCGGCGCGCTGGCCCTTCACGTACTCGCAGCGCTCGGGTTTGCCGCCCTCCAGGCAGATACCGCCGCCGTGGCGCTGGCCGCTGGCGAAGCCGCCGTCGTAGAGCTTTTTGCCGTTCTGAAAGTGCTGGGCCTTGCCGTGGGGCGCAAAGCGGCGCATGGCACCCTCATATTTGAGGCCGTCGCGGGACTCGATAGTGCCACTGACCAGATCGCCGTTGCTAAAGCGGCCCTTGGCCACGGTCAGGAAGCTCTTGTGTACGGCCTCGCCCTTGCCGTTACAGGATTTGGAAACGATGGCCCAGTCTTTATGTACCGTGCGGCAGCGTTTCTGGCCGGCGGCAAAGGCTTTGGGCCCCGGCGCGTCGTAGAGTAACTGGTCGTTTTCCCAAATCTGGAAGCGGTCCACCTTGGAACCGGCGGGCTGGAAGAGAAGCTCGCCATCTCTGACGCCACCGCTGAATTCACCGGTTAGGCTGCCCTTGGTCGTGACCCACTCGCCCTTAAAACTGCTGAGGTTGGCGAATACACCGCGCTGGATGTCGCCGTTGGCCAGGGTCAGTTGGCCCTCGCCGCGGGGCGCGTCGTACTGGAACTGGCCGCTGTAAACGCGGCCGTCGGCGTAGCGCATCTGGCCCTGGCCGGACGCCAGGCCGTTTTCGAAGCCGCCCTGATAAATATCACCATTGGCGAATTTCAACTCGCCCTGGCCATGGGGGCGGCCCTGTTCCAGGTCGCCCAGGTAGCTGAGGCCACCGCTGTAAACCAGCCGGCCCTCGTCATCGCGGGTGGGTTCGGCCATGTTGATGCCCTTGTAAATGGACGCGTTGTAGGGCACCAGGCTGCAGCCGCCCAGCAGCAGGCCGGCGGCGAGAATCAGTGCGTTTTTCCCCATCATGGTCGCGGTGACTCCAATCAATTGGTGGATGACGAGCGGGACCCGGCGCAGGCGCAGGGCGTAATGCTGCGCAACATTATAGGGAGCGTGCTGCGATAGCTTGACCCCCATATGGGGTAAAAGCGGGTGTGGCTACGATGGGGGATGGGCTGTCGGCGCGAGCACCGGGGCGTGGAGGTTTTTGTGCCGTGGGTGGCAGTGAGAGGGGCACATCCATGTGCCGATTGATCGCCTTACTCGAATCGGGCCTGCTTAATCGGCGGTAACGGCGCCACGCCTGCCCAGCGCCGCGGTGCCGAAGCGCTGTTCTTTCAACGCTCGCGTTTTTTCGGTCCAGCGCGCCAGCTCGCTGCGGGCCTGCTCGCCGTGTTCGGCCATGATCTCGGGATAGCCCTCGGCGCGGCAGGTGATCTCCACCTGGATGCCGTTGGGGTCATACATATACACCGAATGCACAAAACCGTGGTCCACCGGGCCCAGGCAGGTTTTGCCGCTGGCGTTGATGTGCTGTTGCCAGGCCAGCATGTCGTCATAACTGGCCGCTTCCAGCGCGATATGTAGATCGAAGCTGTCGCGGCGCTTGAAATCCGCCTCCTCGGAAACGCCGGGCTCGTCGAAGAAGGCCAGGTAGTTGCCGTCGCCCAGCTCGAAGAAAATGTGCAGGAAGTGGCGGTTGCGACCCAGATTTTCGCCGAAGTCGATGTCTTCCTCGAAGGCGGCGGCCAGCTTCAGCCCGAGCAGGTCCTCGTAGAACCAGCGGGTCTGCTCGGCGTCGCGACAGCGGTAGGCGGCGTGGTGAATATTGTGCAGTGCCTTGAGGGCGTTGCTGTTGCTCATGGTGGCTTCCTGTTTTCAGCAGTGGCGTTGCGGCCGATGGGCAGATACTAGGCAAAGTAAAGCATCTTGACAATATTGGGTGGGCTTGTTTGTATAAACCTCATCTCGTACAGCGGCTGGGGAAGGGCTATGACGGATTCGGCGGGCTGGGTGGCGATTCGCCAGCGGGTGCTGACCTTTGTCGAGGAGCGCATCTACCCCTGCGAGGCGGTGCTGCAGGGCGGGGACCGCGCGCAGGCCGAGCGGACCCTGGCCGAGCTGCAGGCCCAGGCCAAGGCGGAGGGGCTGTGGGCGCTGGGCCACCCGGTGGCCATCGGCGGCCAGGGCATGCCCTTTCTGGACTATGTCTACGTTAATGAAGTGATCGGCCGCTCCGAGTCCGCCCAGCGGGTGTTCGGCACCTACTCGCTGCAGGACTCGCTGATGCTGGCGCAGCACGCCTCGCCGGCCCAGCGCGAGCGTTTTCTGCAGCCGCTGGTGGCCGGGAAGATCAACCCCAGCTTTGCCATGACCGAGCCCGATATCGCCAGCTCCGACCCCACCCAGCTACAGACCACCGCCGAACTGCGCGACGGCCACTGGCATATCCGCGGTCGCAAGTGGTTCACTACCGGCGCCGATATCGCCGCCTACACCACGGTGATGTGCCGCAGCGAGCCGGATGCGCCGGCACATTCAGCCTTCAGCATGATCCTGGTGCCCACCGATACCCCCGGCTATCGCATCGTGCGCGACACGCCACTGCTGGGCCTGAACAGCGGCCACTTCGAGGTGCACTACGACGATGTGCGGGTGCCCGCCGACCATCTGCTGGGTGGTCGCGGCGAGGGTTTTGTCATCGCCCAGCGGCGGCTGGGGCCGGGGCGCATCTTCCACTGCATGCGCTGGCTGGGCCAGGCCCAGCGCGCCTTCGACCTGATGTGCGAGCGCCTGCACCGGCGCAGCGCCTTCGGCGGGCCACTGGCGGACAAGCAGTTGCTGCAACAGCATGTGTTCGACAGCGCGGCGGAGATCCAGGCCTGCCGCCAACTCACCCTGCAGGCGGCGCGGCGTATCGACGCCGGCGATCCGGCGCGGGTAGATATCGGTCTGATCAAGGTGGTGGGCGCGCGCATGCTGCACAACGTGATCGACCGCGCCATCCAGGTCTACGGCGCCGCCGGCCTCACCGACGACACCCCGCTGAGTCGCATGTACCGCCATGCCCGTGAGGCGCGCATCTACGATGGCCCCGACGAGGTGCATATCCAGTCGGTGGCGCGGCAGTTGCTCAAGTGTTATCGCGACGGCGGCTGCTGGGATTTTGGCGCCCGTGACGCGGAGCTGGGGGGCTGAGCATGGCCGCAGCCGAAGACCAGTTGCAGCCGCGGCTGCAGCGGTTGATGAGCCGGGTATTGGGCGAGGCGGTCACCATTGCGCAGCTGCGCCGCTTGACCGCCGGCGCCGGTTCCCAGACCTGGTCTTTTGTCGCGACGGGCGCTGCTGGCGAGCATGAACTGATACTGCGCCGCGGCCACGACGGCGAACTCTTCGGCGGAGCCCTGGACAAGAATGAAGAGGCGCAGGTGCTGGAAGTGGCGGTGGCTGCGGGCGTGCCGGCGCCAAGCGTGCTGGCCCGGCTCAGCCCCGATGACGGCTTGGGGGTGGGTTTTATCATGCCGCGCATCGCCGGCGAGACCCTGCCCCAGAAAATTCTGCGCGAGCCGTCGCTGGCGGTGGCGCGCGAGCGCATGGCCGGCCAGTGCGGCGAGATCCTGGCCGCCATCCACGCGGTGGAGGCATCGGCGTTGCCGACGCTGCGCCGTGCCGACGCCGCGTGGCAGCTGGATTTTTATCAGCGTGCCTACCGCGACTTTGGCGAGGCGCTGCCGGTGTTTGACTGCGCCTTTCACTGGTTGCGTCGCCATCTGCCCGAGACCGAGCGGCGAACGCTGGTGCACGGCGACTTTCGCAACGGCAACCTGATGGTCGGCGAGGAGGGCGTGCGCGCGGTGCTGGACTGGGAGCTCAGTCATATCGGCGAGCCCATGGAAGACCTGGGCTGGCTGTGCGTCAACTCCTGGCGCTTCGGCCGCCGCGAGCAGCCGGTGGGCGGCTTCGGCAGCCGCGAGGACCTGTTCGCCGCCTATGAAAAGGCCAGCGGCCGCGCGGTGGATGCCGAGGCGGTGAAGTGCTGGGAGCTGTTCGGCGTGCTCAAGTGGGGGGTGATCTGCCTGTACCAGACCCATGTGCACCTGAGCGGTCGCGAGCGCTCGGTGGAGCGGTTGGCCATCGGCCGGCGGGTTAGCGAGTGCGAACTGGATATGGTGGATCTGATGCGACGGGGGTGGCACTGATGGCGATAAACCGGCCCAGTGCACAGGAACTGGCGGCGGGCGTGCGTGAGTTCCTGGAGGAGGTATTGCAGCCGCTGCTGGACGATGCCGCGCTGCGCTACCAAACCCGGGTGGCGGCCAATGTGCTGAAGATACTGGAGCGCGAACTGGCGCAGGGTGACGCCCGTTCCGGCGAGGAACAGGCGCTGCTGGTGGAGTATCTCGGCCGCAACGGCGACGAGGCGGAACTCAACGCCGAGCTGATCCGCCGCCTCGACAGCGGCGAGCTGGCCGCCGACGACAGT
>JBFHRT010000064.1:0-8685 GCA_041591575.1 Spongiibacteraceae bacterium | reverse complement strand
GCGTCAGCTGGCAGTCGCCGCCGAACACGATCAGCGACACCGGCGATTCGGCCTCGCGCACCGTCAGCGACCACACAAAGCGCCGCGCCCGCTCCAGGTGTTTTTCCATATAACGCTCGTGCAAGCGCAGCTGACGCTCGGCGGTTTCGGCATCGCCGAAGCCTGCCGCCATTCGGGCGCGCACGGTGGGGTCGAAGAGCGACCACTGGAAGCGGCGCCAGATCTCAACATCAAACAGGTCGCGCTGCAGCGGCCGGCCATCGCCGGCCAGCAACCAGTCGTTGAGCGGGTGCGGCAACAGCTGGTAGGCGCCGGGCATGGTGGCCAGCACCTCCGGCGGAATGCGCCGCAGCCCCAGCGGCGCGCCGGCAATCATGTTCTGCAGTGCCACCGCCGAACCCAGGCTCGGGGTGCCCAGCAGCAGCACCCGGCGCAGGCGGGCGGCGCCGTGGAAATTGAGCGGAAAATCGTTGTCGTTGAGCACATCGACTGTGCCGTAGCGGATGTAGTACCGGGTGAGCAGGCCGCCCATGCTGTGCGCGACCACGTCCACCTTGAGGGCGGGCTTGCGGTAGTCGGCGCGGATCTGCTCGATCAGCGCATCCAGCTGCGCCACGCTGTCGACGATGTCCTGGCGCCAGTCATAGACAATGACGTAGTAGCGCGGCAGGCCGTCACTGGCATCCTCGCCGGGGCGCCCCGGCCGGTAGCGACCGGCCCGCTCTAGGGTGTCGATGATGGCGCGGTAGAAGTCGCGGCCGGCGACGCGGTCGGTGATGCCGCTGGCCACCAGCGGCGAGGGCGCCGGCGCCAGGGTCTGGGCATCAATGGGCAGCGCCAGACGCTGAAAATCGCCGAATAGCAGGCGCCACAGGTTGCCCGGCCAGATTTCCTTACCCCCGTCGCGCTCGCTGAGGCGGGCACCGAAAGCACCGTGAATGAGAACCACCGGCGGCTGGTCGCGGCTCGGCTGGCCAATGGCGTACAGCCGCTCCAGGTCAGGCTTGGGCGCCAGCTGGCAGGCCGGCAGCAGCGCCAGCGCGGCCGCGACCAGGGCAACGGCGACTGACGCCCGCCACATGCCTCGAGGCGCTCAACGGCTTTCGAGGATATCGTCTACCCAGCTCAGCGCCGCCACCATGGTGGGAAAGCCCACGGTGCTGGTGAGCACGGTAATGGCGTGGTGCAGCTCGGCGGGACTGGCGCCGGCATCCAGTGCGCGCTTGGTGTGGCTGTGCACCGCGCCCTCGGCCCGCATAGCGGCAGCCGCCGCCAGCTGGATCAGATGGGCGGTCTTGGCATCCAACGGCCCGTCACCACTGGCGGCCTGGCCCAGCGCCTCCACCGCCGCCAGCAGGTTGGGATGGCGCTCTTTGATCTTGTGATACTGTTTCGACGGAGTACTGGCCATGGCGGGCTCCTCGACTGCCGCTATTGATTCGGCGGTGTTGATTCGGCGGTGTTGATTCGGCAATGCTGATTGCCATTGCACAACAGGCCTGCAATGCAGGCGGGGTCTGGCGCAAATACAGCCAGCTGTGCAAGCACAGCTACTGCCACAAACACTGGCGCCAGTAACAACTATAGAAGACCCTCGCCGCCGCAGGCGGCCGCCCTCGCGGCGGCCGCGACCACCGAACTCGCCAAGATCGATCAATTCCTGTACAATAGACCGTTTGCCGCCGCACCCTGCCCTGCAGCCGTGCGGCCCACACGACGTAAGCCCCCCTGTGCGGGTAGCCGGGGCCTCGCTTCACACGCCCGCTTTTATTGCAGTTTCCAGAGATTTCATTGATGACATTTGCTGATCTCGGCCTGTCCGAGCCTATCCTGCGCGCCGTCGGCGAGCAGGGCTACAACCAACCCTCGCCGGTTCAAGCCAAGGCAGTACCTGCCGTGCTCACCGGCCGCGACGTCATGGCCGCCGCCCAGACCGGCACCGGCAAGACCGCCGGCTTCACCCTGCCGCTGCTGCACCGATTGTCTACCGGCGAACCCAGCCGCGGCCTGTCGGTGCGCGCGCTGGTACTGACTCCCACCCGCGAACTGGCGGCCCAGGTGGGCGAGAGCGTGGAGCAGTACGGCCGCCATCTGCCGCTGCGCTCCACCGTGGTCTTTGGTGGCGTCAAGATCAACCCGCAGATCGCCGCGCTGCAGCGCGGTGTCGACGTGCTGGTGGCCACCCCCGGCCGCCTGCTGGACCTGCACCAGCAGCGCGCGGTGAGCTTCGACAAGCTGGAAATTCTGGTGCTGGATGAAGCCGACCGCATGCTGGACATGGGCTTTATCCACGACATTCGCAAGATCGTGGCGCTGTTGCCGCGCGAGCGGCAGACGCTGATGTTTTCCGCCACCTTCTCCGACGACATCCGCAAGCTGGCCGGCAGTTTCCTGCAGAACCCGCTGCAGATCGAGGTCAGTCCGCGCAACGCCACCGCCCAGAGCGTCAAGCAGTGGGTGTATCCGGTGGACAAGGCGCGTAAGGGCGACCTGCTGTGCCACCTGGTGCATGCCGAAGGCTGGGAGCAGGTGCTGATATTCACCCGCACCAAGCACGGCGCCAACCGCCTGGCGCAGAAGCTGGACAAGGACGGCATTCGCTCCGCCGCCATCCACGGCAACAAGAGCCAGGGTGCCCGCACCCGCGCGCTGGCGGATTTCAAGAACGGCCGCCTGCGCGCGCTGGTGGCCACCGATATCGCCGCCCGCGGCCTGGACATCGAACAACTGCCGCAGGTGGTGAACTTCGAGCTGCCCAATGTGCCCGAGGATTACGTACACCGCATCGGCCGCACCGGCCGCGCCGGCGCCCAGGGCCGCGCGCTGTCGCTGGTGTCGGCGGATGAGATCAAGCAGCTGACCGGCATCGAGCGCCTGATTCGCAAGAACTTGGTGCGCGAGTTCGTGGACGGCTTCGAGCCCGATCACAACCTGCCCGAGAGCCACGCGCCCCGCGCCGCAGCACCCGCGCGCCGCCCCCAGGGCGAGCGCCGCAGCGGCCCCGGCGACAACCGCGGCGGGCGC
Source organism: Spongiibacteraceae bacterium (assembly GCA_041591575.1). Taxonomy (GTDB): domain Bacteria; phylum Pseudomonadota; class Gammaproteobacteria; order Pseudomonadales; family Spongiibacteraceae; genus JBFHRT01. The sequence goes on along the minus strand of JBFHRT010000064.1, from coordinate 5,661 downwards.
GGTCGCTCGCGCAGTGGCCGCGGTGGCAGCGGCGGCAATAGCCGCGGTAACGGTGGCCAGCGCCAGGCGCGCTGAGCCACCGCTCACACATCACACAGGGGAATAGCTATGAGCCAGAAACCGGCACCGCCCAAAGATAAAGAGCGCGAGCGCATCGAGGCCGATGTCGCCGCTTTTATGAAAAAGGGCGGCAAGATCACCCAGATCGAAAAAGGGCTTTCCGGCTACAACAGCAAGGACAAGGCGGCACCGGTCAAGAAAAAGGGCCGCTGACCCGATGCCCGGCTGGCGACCGCCGCCTGCCAGGCACTGCCTGTCGCGCATCGAAAAGGCGCCGCCGGTGCAGGTCCGCCACTTCAAACAGCACCAGCTGCCAACAGCCCAGTGCGTCGCGACGCAGGATATAGGTGTCGCCGTCGTCGCCGCGCAACTTGACGTAGCAGTGATCGCTGCCCGGCCAGCGGTCGATCACGCAATCGGCTTCAATCTTGCGCGCGCCCATGTAAAACCGGCAGGGCTCCACCTCCGCGCCAACGGCGCGGCACTCCACGCTGACCTTCATTGCCGCTAGCCGTCTAGTGCTTGATCCACTCCCAGGCCTGGTCGCGCTCTTCGGCGTCGAAGAAGCGGCACTCGGTGTCGAACATCTTGTTGGCGATGTCGGCCCACCACTTCTCCCACTTCTTGTCGCCGAGCACGGCAAAGCGCTCGAAGTCGCTGGCGTGGCGGTAGACGAACTTCAGGTCTTCCCACATCACGCCGGGAGGCGGAAACTTCATGTGGTCAAACTCGACCAGCATTTTCAGCTTGCCCTGGCTGCCGATCTCGGTCTCCAGCGTGTCGGCAATCTGGGCAAACTCCTCGGCCGTCAGCGTATCGCTGATGCGAAAGGCAACATAGGGATCAGTTTGCGCACTCAAGCGTTGATACATGGTCATCCCTCCTGCACTTTGAAAAGAGATACCGGCCTGCCCCTACCCCCTAACATTCAGTACCGGTTTATACCCCCGCGCGGGGCAATTCAAGCACTGTCATAGTAGCGATAAGCGCTAAAAGCAGGCGCGTCATTACAACTTGTTATAACAGCCTTACTGTGTCGCCCACTCCCTGTTGTCTTCAAGCACGTCAGCTGCCGCAGCGGCTATACACGGCTGAATCCAGCCCTGCCAGCAAGCACCACTGTTGACAGTGATCACTACTAACCATTCGTTTTTGCCGGAAGAATTTGGTTTACGTTGGTCACAATTCTCAGTTATTTTGTTTGCAAGCGGCTTTGCCCACCGCAAAAAAATAACCGGGCGACAACAACAGCAACAACCACCATTTCTAATCACAAGCATGAGCGCAGCGCAGCGCCGCTTCATTGAAGCGGGACGCGCGTTGGCCTATGCCTCAGGGGGTAACAATGGAACAACTTAGCGGCCAGGACGCCATGTTTCTGCACGTAGAGCAGGACGGTCTGCCCCAGCACATCGGCGGCCTGTCCATCTACAACCAGGCTACCGCCGCCGGCGGTCAAGTGCGCTTCAAGCAGATTCTCGGACTGCTGGAGAGCCGCCTGCACCTGTCACCCATTTTCACCCGCAAGCTGGCCCACGTACCGATGGGGCTGGACCGCCCCTACTGGGTGGAGGCAGAAAATTTTGACCTGGAATATCACGTGCGCCACATCGCGCTGCCGGAGCCGGGCGACTGGCGCCAGCTGTGCATTCTGGTGTCACGGCTGCACGCACAGCCGCTGGACCTGAGCAAACCGCTGTGGGAGATGTACATCATCGAGGGTCTGGACAACATCGAGGGCCTGCCCAAGGGCTGCTTCGCGATGCTGCTCAAGGTACACCACGCGGCGATGGACGGCGCCACCGGCGCCATGTTCTTCCCGATCATGCACGACCTGACCCCGGAAATTGCCGATGCCGGCGAGCAGCCGCCGCGGGTGATCGAGCAGGTGTCGGACTGGAACCTGTTGAGTCGCGCCTATTTCAACGGCATCAAACGGCCGCGCAAGTTTCTCAAGCTGCTGGGCAGCGCGCTGCCGATCTACCGCCGCATCCAGGCCGGTAAAAAACGCAACGACTTCAAGTCACTCAGCGACAAGCAGAAGACCCGCTTCCAGGGCAAGATCTCGCGCCACCGGGTGGTGGACGCGGCAAAGCTGTCCTTCGAGGAAGTGCGCGCCATCAAGAACACCGTGCCCGGCGCCACCATTAACGACGCGGTGCTGACCATCGTCTCCGGCGCCCTGCGCCGTTACCTGGACAGCAAGGGCGAGCTGCCGGAGAAAACCCTGGTCACCGGCTGCCCCATCGACGTGCGCACCGATGAGGAAAAGGGCCTGGGCGGTAACATGGTGGGCTTTATGAACGTGTCGCTGCGCAGCGACATCGCCGACCCCATGGAGCGGCTGAAAACCATTCACCAGGAAGCCGTGGAGAGCAAAGCCTACGCCGAGGCCCTGGGCCCGCGCATCATGATGGATGTCACCGATGTGATGCCTGGCGGCATGATGTCGCTGGCGTTGCGCGCTGCTTCATCCACCGGCCTCACCGAGGCCAGCGTGATCCACAACACCATCGTCACCAACGTGCCGGGGCCGCCCATGCAGCTGTACTTCTGCGGCGCCGAGCTGGTGGACGGCCTCAGCCTGGGGCCACTGCTGCCCAATGTCGGCCTGTTCCACGTGGTGTTCAGCAGCGTGCAGAACAAGCGCGGCACCATTGCCATCTCTTTCACCGCCTGCCGCGAAATGCTGCCGGACCCGGCCTTCTACGCCCAGTGCATTCAGGAGTCCTTCGAGGAGCTGCGCGCGGCGGCGCTGGGCAATGGGGTGAAGGCCGCGGTGGCGGAAAAGGTGGAAAGCTAAGCCCGTCCGTCATTGACAGGAACTGCGCCGCGCTCGCGCGGCGCGGTGACGCGGCCCTCTCCACTCAACCAAAGCGAGCCATCGCGACGACCGCCATGGACGGCGGAAGTGCGGAGATTGCAGGAGCAAATTTCCGCTAGCGCTTTTGGCGCCGTGGCGATCTCCCTCAGCACACTGCCAAGCTGGACGAGATTGCCGCGTCGCCTTCGGCTCCTCGCAATGACGTTAAAAATAGCAAGCACAGAAAATGCCTCGTCATCGCGAGGAGCGTTTTATTGCGACGCGGCGATCTCCACCAGCACACTGCCAACGTAGACAAGCTTGCCGCGCTGACTTCGGCTTCTCCCAATGACACGGCCCTCTCCGCTCAACCAAAACTCGTCATCGCGAGGCGCGCTTTTGGCGCCGTGGCAATCTCCCTCGGCACACTGCCAAGCTGGACAAGCTTGCCGCGCTGCCTTCGGCTTCTCGCAATGACGGGTGTTTAATGCCGCTTGGCGGCTTTGTGGGCATACATCAGCCGGTCGGCCTCGGCGAGCATCTCATCGAGGCTGCTGTGACGCTCGCTGTCCAGCGTGACAAAGCCCACGCTGTAGGCCAGCGGATAATCCCGCTCCGGGTCGGCGTTGAAACGGCGCACACACTCGTCCATGCGCGCCAGCACGCGCTCGCGGTCCAGCGCATCGTAGCCGGAAAGGAATACCGCAAACTCGTCGCCGCAGAGACGGCCGAGCACGTCGCAGCTGCGGAAGGTGTCGCGCAGGATTTCCGCAAAAGCGCACAGTGCGCGGTCGCCCTCGGCGTGGCCGAAGCTGTCATTGATCGCCTTGAAGCGGTCGATATCGAAAAACAGCAGTGCCGCCGGCCGCTGCAGTCGCTGGCAAATACTCAGCGCATTGTCGGCCATTACGGTAAAACCGCGGCGATTGCTGAGACCGGTGAGTTCATCGGTGGCAACCAGTTGCAGTGCCAGCAATTCTTCCTCCACGATCCGCCCCAAGTCGCGCAGCAGCGACAGATCCTCATCACTGAGCTGGCGCGGTTTGTTGTCGATGATACACAGCGTACCCAGCCGATAACCGTCAGCGACTTTCAGCGGATAACCGGCGTAGAAACGGATGTTTGGCGTCTCGGTCACCAGCGGGTTATCGGCAAAATTGGGGTCGGCCTTGGCGTCGGGAACCACCATCACCTCCTCACCGAGAATGGTGTGCCCGCAGAAAGAAATATTGCGCGGCGTTTCGCGAACATTCAGCCCCTGGCAGGACTTGAACCACTGACGGTTTTCATCGACCAGACTGACCAGCGCGATAGGCACCGAGAACACCCGTCGCGCCAGCCGCGTCAGCCGGTCAAAGCGCTCCTCGGTGGGGGTATCCAGCAGGCCGGTGGTGCGCAAGGCATCCAGGCGCAGACGTTCATTGGCGGGACAATCGGGTGGTTTCATGGGCGGCTTTCCGTCAATCGCGGGCCACCCCGGTGGACACCGCAGTGAGACATCATTTCAACATGACGGCAGCCTGCTGCGGTCGCAATAGGGGTAATTACCTATCGCGGCTCTGCCAGCAGTTGCTGGCGTGCTATGAAACCTCATCCTTACCCGCCTCGCCCTCCTCAAACAGGGCCAGCTGATCACGCCCACGCAGTTTAGCCAGATACAGTGCCGAGGTGGCGGCGCGAACCAGCTGCTCAGGGCTAGCAAAATGCTGCTGCTCACCGTGGCAGGCCAGGCCGATGGACAGCGTCAGCGGCAAGCGGTGACCATCGGCCAGGCGCTGTTCGGCATGCCGACAGCTTTCCACCAGCTGCCGACACAACTGCTGCGCCAGCGCCGGCGATGCGTCGGGCATCACCAGCACAAACTCTTCGGCGCCGTAGCGCATGAGCACATCGCCGGGGCGAAGGCGGTCACGTATCAACGCCGATGTCGCGTCCAGTATCGCGTCGACCTGATCGCCGCCCAGGCATTCTTTCACCGAGCCCAGCTGATCGACGTGAACATGAGCCAGACCGAGGGACGGTTCATCACCGGCATCACGGCTAAACACCTCATGTAAGTAGCGGGCTAGCGACTCGACATACGCGGCGTTGCCATCCGCATCCTGCCACGCTTCGCCGCCCGCTACTTTCGCATCCAGTAGCTCGGCGCCCGCCTGGTCACCGGGTTCGCTCACGCCTTGGAGGTTGCGCTGGCTTAGTAACTCCCTGGCCCTCGCCAGCAACACGCTGTGCTGATCCAGCTCCACCTCGAACAGCTGCGCCATCGGCACCATCAAAGCGCGGGCGCGCTCGAGCACACTGCCAATTACCGCCTCGCTGAGTTTGAGCTCGTCGCGGGCAAGCCTGACACCGGACCGCGGAGCAGCGCCCTCGTTGACCAGGTATTCCGCCAGCGTACTGGACAGACTCACACAGCGCAGAAAACGGCGCCGCTCCGGCGACACCTGCGGCGACGGTGCTCCGTGGCTGGCCTGCACCGCAGCCACGGTGCGCTCCGGCAGCCCCCACTTGCGCAACAACCACGCGCCGAAGCGGGCATGATCCATTTCCGCCCGCGCCTTTTCATAGCGGATGACCGCCGCGTGGTCGCGCTGCTCGTCGCCGAGCTCGGCATAGAACGCGGGCTGCGTACAGTCCAGCGCCAACATGCCGATATCCTGCAACAGCGCCGCCAGAAACAGCTCTTCCAGTGCCGGCTCACACGCCGCCTCACCGATCAGCTTGGCGCTGATGGCGGCGGCAATGCTGCGCCGCCACAACAGCCCGTAATCCAGCCCTGGGCCCTGCTGCTGCGACAG
>JBFHRT010000063.1:0-8741 GCA_041591575.1 Spongiibacteraceae bacterium | reverse complement strand
AGAGGACAGTGCATTGCCTGAAGGTGCATCTGCGGTCGCCGAAGCCATTGCGGCGGCAAGAACAAGAACCGGCATTCCCGACGTTATCGATCCCGCCCGATTCAACAGTCTGGTGGAACTGATTGATCACTGTGTCACCACTTATGCGAGCAAGCCGGCAGTGACCAGCCTCGGCAATACGCTCAGCTACCGCGAGCTGGACGACGCTTCAGCCGCGTTTGCCGCTTATATCCAGAATTACACGGATCTGCAGCCCGGCGACCGCATCGCCATTCAGATGCCGAACCTGGTGCAGTATCCGGTCACGCTGTTCGGCGCCCTGCGCGCCGGTCTGGTGGTGGTCAACACCAATCCGCTGTACAGCGCCCGCGAGATTCGCCACCAGCTCAACGACGCCGAGGTCAAGGCGCTGGTGGTGCTGGCCAACGTCGCCGACACCGTGGCCGGCGAGCTGGCCAATACGCCGGTGAAGACGGTGATTGTCACCGAGCTGGCTGACCTGCACGGGCCGCTCAAGCGCACAGCCATCAATTTTGCTGCGCGCCATATCAAGAAAATGATCCCCGAGTACTCCATTCCCGGAGCCATCTCGTTCCGCGAGGTCATTGCCAAGGGCCGCAAGCACGCGCTCAAGCCGGTGCAGTCCAAAGCGGAAGAGGTCGCACTGCTGCAGTACACCGGCGGCACCACTGGCGTGTCCAAGGGAGCGATGATCTGTCACCGCAACCTGATTGCCAATGTGCTGCAGGGCGGCAGTATTTTCCAGAGCTTCGGTCTCGGTGTCGGCACTGAAACCTTTATCGCGCCGTTGCCGCTGTACCATATCTACTCCTTTGCCCTCAGCCTGATTGTGATGATGCAGGGCAATCACACTGTGCTGATTCCCAACCCCCGCGACATTGACGGCTTCGTCAAAGAGCTGGGCAAGTGGAAGTGGAGCGGCATGAGTGGTCTCAACACCCTGTTTGTGGCCCTCAGTCAGCACCCGGAGTTTAGCAAGCTGGACTTCTCCGGCCTCAAGGTCACGCTGTCGGGCGGCATGGCGCTGACCGCGGGCGCGGCCAAAACCTGGAAAGAAATCACCGGCTGCGATGTCTACGAGGGTTACGGCCTCACCGAGACCTCGCCGGTGGTATCCATCAACCCCGGCGGCCACAATCGCGTCGGCTCCATTGGCGTGGCGGTGCCCTCCACCGAAATCTGTGTGGTCAGCGACGACGGTGAAAAGCTGGGCATTGGCGAAGCTGGCGAGCTGTGCGTGCGCGGTCCGCAGGTGATGCTCGGCTACTGGCAGCGCCCGGATGAGACCGACAAGGTGATCGATGCTGACGGCTGGTTCCACACCGGCGATATCGCAGTGGTGGACGAAGACGGCTTTATGCGCATTGTCGATCGCAAGAAGGACATGATCCTGGTGTCCGGCTTCAATGTCTTCCCCAATGAAATCGAAGACGTGGCCAGTGCCCACCCGCAGGTGGCGGAGTGTGCCGCCATCGGCGTGCCGGATGAAAAATCCGGTGAGGCGGTGAAGCTGTTTATCGTTGCCAAGAATGGCGGTGTGGACAAGGGCGAACTCAAGAGCTTCCTCAAGGAGCGGCTTACCGGCTACAAGATGCCCAAGCACATCGAGTTCCGCGACGATCTGCCCAAGTCCAACGTAGGCAAGGTACTGCGCCGTGAGTTGCGCGACGAGGAACTAAAGACCCAGGCCGCGTCTTGATGTGGCAGCTCGGCGCCGGCTATTAGTCCGGCGCGGATAAGCGGTATAATCAGCAAGGGCGCCTGCGGGGCGCCCTTTTTGTTTTCTATTGCCAACCTTTTGTATCCTCAGGATAGGCCCGCTGTGTCTTTTAGTAAGTGCGACTGCTTCAATGTCTCTTGATCTGCATCAATTGCAAGCCGCTGTGGACGACTGTTGGCTGGGCGACCGCTTTGGTTTTTCTCGCCAGCTGAAACGGCTGCGTCAGCGGCGGGCGGCAGGGGAACCCGTCGACAAAGCGCTGGCGCAGTTGGCGGCGAAGATACAGGTATCACAGCAGCGGGTGGCGCAGCGGCGTGAAACGCTGCCAGCGGTGACGTATCCGCCGGAGTTGCCGGTCAGTCAGCGGGTTGATGACATTCGCCGCGCCATTGCCGAACACCAGGTGGTAGTGGTGGCGGGGGAGACGGGATCCGGCAAGACCACCCAGATCCCCAAGATCTGCCTGGAGATGGGCCGCGGCGTCAGCGGCATGATCGGTCACACCCAGCCGCGGCGCCTGGCGGCGCGCGCCGTAGCCTCCCGGCTTGCCGAGGAGCTGGGTACGGAGCTGGGTCAGGGCATCGGATTTCAGATCCGCTTCCAGGACAATACCGCCGAGCACAGCCACATCAAATTGATGACCGACGGCATTCTGCTGGCGGCCATCCAGCGCGACCGCTACCTCAACCAGTACGACACCCTGATCATCGACGAGGCCCACGAGCGCAGCCTCAACATCGATTTTCTGCTGGGTTACCTGCGCCAGCTACTGCCCAAGCGCCCCGATCTAAAGCTGATCATCACCTCGGCGACCATTGATGTGGAGCGTTTTTCCCGACATTTTCGCGATGCGCCGGTGGTGGAAGTATCCGGCCGCAGCTACCCGGTGGAGATTCGCTACCGACCGCAGGAAGAAATCAGCGACGATAATGAGCAGGCTCAGGCAGTCGAGATGGCGCTGCGCGAGTTGCGTGCCGAGGGCAAGCAACGCGAGGGCGATGTGCTGGTGTTCCTCAGCGGCGAGCGCGAAATCCGTGAGGTGGCCAAGCACCTGCGCAATTGCGACTTCATGGGCATGGAAGTGCTGCCCCTGTACGCCCGCCTCAGCGCCGCCGAGCAGCAGCGCATTTTTGACCTGCGCGGGCGCCGCGGCTGGCGGGTGGTATTGGCCACCAATGTGGCGGAAACCTCACTGACGGTGCCGGGCATCCACTTTGTGATCGACGCCGGCACCGCGCGCATCAGCCGCTACAGCTATCGCAGCAAGGTGCAGCGACTGCCGGTTGAGCCGGTTTCCCAGGCCAGCGCCAATCAGCGCTCCGGCCGCTGCGGTCGCCTGGCACCGGGCGTGGCCATTCGCCTCTTCAGCGAACAGGACTTTGAAGGGCGGCCGGCCTTCACCGAGCCCGAAATCCAGCGCACCAACCTCGCCGCCGTTATCCTGCAGATGCTGCAGCTACGCCTGGGCGATATCGAACATTTCCCCTTTATCGACGCGCCAGACCGGCGCCTGGTCAATGACGGCTACAAGCTGCTGGCCGAGCTGGGTGCCGTCGAGGGCAAGCAGCTGACCGAGCTGGGGCGGCGCATGGCGCAGTTCCCGGTAGATCCCCGCATTGCCCGCATGCTGATTGCGGCGGCCGAGCTCGGCAGCCTGGAGGAAGTGCTGATCATCGCCAGTGCCCTCAGTATTCAAGACCCGCGCGAGCGCCCCGCCGACAAGCAACAGGCCTCCGATGAGAAGCACCGCCGCTTCTGGCACCCGGAGTCAGATTTTCTGGGCTACGTGAATCTGTGGAATTATTTCGAAGAGCAGCGCCAGGCACTTTCGCAGAACCAGCTGCGGAAGATGTGTCAGCGCGAGTTCCTGTCGTGGCTGCGCATGCGCGAGTGGCGCGAAGTGCACTACCAGTTGCGGGTGCTGTGCCGGCAGCTGAAGCTGGCGCACAACCAGGAGCCCGCCGACGACGCCAGTGTGCACCGCGCGCTGCTGACCGGGCTGCTGGGCAATATCGCCTGTTTTGATCAGGAGCGCGAATACCTGGGCGCACGCAACCGCCGTCTACATATCTTTCCGGGTTCGGCGCTGGCCAAGAAAAAGCCCAAATGGATCATGGCGGCTGAGCTTGTGGAAACCACCCGGCTGTTCGCCCGCTGCAGCGCCAAGATCGAACCCGAGTGGCTGTTCGGCATCAACGACAGCCTGCTCAAACGTCACTACAGTGAGCCCCACTGGCAGCCGCGCACGGGGCGGGTGATGGCCTATGAGCGCGCCACCTTGTACGGCCTGACCATTCGCGACCGCCAGCGCGTGCACTACGGCCCCATTGATCCCCGGCAATCGCGGGAAGTGCTCATCCGCCAGGCGCTGGTTGAAGGTGGGTTCCGCGGCAAGCTGGCGTTTCTCGAGCACAATCGCGCCCTGCTCAAGCAGGTGGAAGCGCTGGAGGACAAGGCGCGGCGGCGCGACATTCGTGTCAGCGACGAGGCGCTGTACGCTTTCTACGACCAGCGCATTCCCGAGGGCATCACCACCGCTCGCCAGCTTGAGCGCTGGCTGCAGCGCGAAACGTGCGAACAGCCGCACCTGCTGCATCTCAGCAGCGACGACCTGATGCTTCACGCCGCGGAAGGCGTCACCGAGGCCCAGTTTCCCGATACCCTCAGCTGGCAGGGGCTGGAGCTGCCGCTGCGCTACCACTTCGAGCCGGGGCACCCGGCCGATGGCGTCACTGTTGAAGTTCCGCTGGCGCTGCTCAACCGCACGCCGCGCTACCTGCTTGAGTGGCTGGTGCCGGGGCTGTTGGCGGAGAAGTGTGTGGCGCTGGTCAAGGCGCTGCCCAAGCAATGGCGCAAGCAGCTGGTGCCAGTGCCGGAACACGTTGCACGGGCGTTAAGCCGGATGCAGCGCGACGACCAGCCGTTGATTCCGGCGCTGTCCGAGGCGCTGAAGGCGGTGAGTGGTGTCAGTGTGCCCGCCGAGCTCTGGTCAATTGACCAGCTCGACAATTACTACCGGATGAATGTGCGAGTAGTCGGTGATGAAGGTCAGGCATTGAGCGAGGGGCGCGACCTGGCTGAGCTGCTAACACGCCATGCCGCACAGATGGAAAACAGTCTGCGCGAGGAGAGCCGGCAATCGTTTGAGGTGCAAACGGCCACCCGCTGGGAATTCGGCGAGCTTCAGTCCGAATACCAGTTCAAGCAGGGCGGTGCGACCGTGCGAGCCTATCCCGCACTGGTCGACAGGCAGCAGGAGGTCAGTTTCGAGCTGCTCGACAGCGCCGAGGCGGCCGAAGCCAACAGCCGTGCCGGCGTGGTTCGCCTGTTGCTGCTGAAAATGCCGCAACAGACCAAGTTGTTGCGCAAGCAATTGTACACCGGTAACAGCCTGCAGTTGGCGTTTGCTGCCACCGGCGAACAGCGCCGCGACTGGGTAGAGGCAACACTGGAGGCCGCCGCCATGCAGGTGTTCCTCGGCGGCAGCGAGTTGCCAAGGAGCGAGCAGGCGTTTGAGCGGATGTGGCAGTCGGGGCGAGACCAGTTTGTGGCGCGTGCCGAAAGCTGCGCCGCACAGCTCGCCGACGTACTGAGCCGCATGGCGGCCATCCGCAAGGCCCTCAAGGGCTTTAGCGAGCTGAGCTGGATACACAGCGTTGGCGATATTCGTCAGCAGCTAGCGTTTTTGATGTTTCCTGGGTTTATCACCACACTGCCGTGGTCGCAGCTAGAGCAATATCCGCGCTACCTGGAGGCCGTGGCGCAGCGGCTTGAAAAACTGCGCGGCAACCTGGCGCGGGACAAGCAGCTCACCCAGCAGCTGCAATCGCTGCAGCAGGGGCTTGTTGAGCAGCTCGGCAACGACCCGGCAGCACAGGCTACGGCGGGAGCGAGCCTGATGAACTATCGTTGGATGCTGGAAGAATTTCGGGTATCGCTGTTCGCCCAGTCGCTGGGTACGCAGACGCCGGTATCGGAGAAACGCTTGAAGGCGCTGTGGAAGCAAGTGCTGGCGGAAACGCCGCCCGCGGCTTAGTTTGCGGGTGCTGAAAGACGGCGTTTTTGCCACTGCATGGCTGCGTGTAAACGAGGCATTGCAAGTGAGGCTGGCCCACTTTGTAATTATGACCAATAATTGACGGTGTCTCGCAGTCGCGCTGCTGAACTAATAATGGTAAACCTTGTCATAAAGGCACAGTGCGGCGCAGGTATTTACCGGCGGGCACGGTGAAGGTCGTTGGCCAGGACTGGTCACGTTTACGGCGCGCAAGGCTTACAGAGGGCGCAACTGTTTACCACAGCGATACTTTTACCACTCAGTAACTATCTACCACTCAGTACGCTTTACTCGTAACTAGGCAAATTGGAGCTCAAGCTATGAATCTCAACAAAAAACCCTTGGCTGCTGCATTGAGTGCTGCATTTCTGGCTGGCGCGGTGGCACCCGCCGCTTCGGCAGACTCCAACCCGTTCGCCGCCACTGAGCTGAGCGCCGGCTATGACCTGGCTAACTACGGCCATGACAAAGGTCACGGCAAAGGCCACGACGAGGGCAAGTGTGGCGAAGGTAAATGCGGCGAGGGCAAGAAAGCCGAGAAAGAAGGCAAGTGCGGCGAAGGTAAGAAAGCCGAAGGTAAATGCGGCGAAGGCAAGTGTGGTGAAGGCAAGAAAGCCGCGAAGGAGGGCAAATGCGGCGAAGGTAAGTGTGGCGAAGGCAAGTGCGGTGAAGGCAAAAAAGCCGCCAAAGAAGGTAAGTGTGGTGAGGGCAAGTGCGGCGAAGGCAAGAAGGCCGAGAAAGAAGGCAAGTGTGGCGAAGGTAAGTGCGGCGGTTCCAAGTAAGTTCGCATTGACCTGTTGCTAAGGTAAGGCCGTGTCGGAAACGTTGCCAGGCGATAAACCAGCCAGCCACCTGGTCAACAACACGGCCGGACTGGGCTTGCGGCGCGCCCTGATGGGCGAGCTTAAGTCTGTAGAGTCCGGTCGTGTTGATTTTCTGGAGGTGGCTCCGGAAAACTGGATTGGCGTGGGGGGGCGCTTCGGTCGGGATTTTCGCTATCTCGCCGAGCGCTATCCTATTCACCTGCACGGCCTTTCGCTCAATATCGGCGGCTTCGCCCCGCTCGATATTGAGCTGCTTAAGTCTATCCGCCAATTCATGGACGATTTCGGCTGCCCCATCTACACCGAGCATCTCACCTATTGCGGCGACGACGGCCAGCTTTACGACCTGATGCCGATTCCTTTTACTGGGGAAGCAGTAAAACACGTGGTGCAGCGAATTGAGCGGGTCCAGGAAATACTCGGGCGCCGCATCGCGTTGGAAAACGCTTCATACTACGCAGCCCCTGCGCAGGAAATGAGCGAAAGCGAATTCATCAATGCCGTGCTGTGCGAAGCGGACTGTGACCTGCTGCTGGACGTGAACAATATCTACGTCAACAGTATCAATCATCACTACGACCCGGATCAGTTCCTGCTGTCGCTGCCGCTGCAGCGGGCCCAATATATACACGTTGCCGGCCACTACGTGGAGGCGGAAGATCTGCGCGTAGATACCCACGGCGCCGAGGTCATAGACCCTGTCTGGCGCTTGCTGGCACTGGCTTACGAGCACTGCGGTCCATTGCCGACACTGCTGGAGCGCGACTTTAACTTTCCACCGTTTGAGGAATTGCTGGCGGAGGTTGACTGCGTTCGAGAGCTGCAGCGGCAGGCGCAGCGACAGCCCGCGGTGGCGGCCAACCCATGAGCGATTTTCAGCGTGTACAGCGTCAGCTGACCGACTATATCCGCGACCCCGACCGTCACGCCGGCCCCGGTGGGGTGGAGGCGCGCCGACTGAAGATTTACCGAGACCTGTTTTACAACAATATCGAAGGCTTTCTCAGCGGCGGTTTTCCGGTGCTGAGGAAGCTTTACAGTGACGAGAGCTGGCAGGCGCTGGTGCGTGACTTTATGGTCAGGCACCACTGCCAAAGCCCTTATTTTCTGCAGATTGCTGAAGAGTTTCTCGACTACCTGCAGCGCGAGCGCGGCAGTCGTGCGGACGACCCTCCGTTTCTGCTGGAGTTGGCCCACTATGAGTGGGTAGAGCTGGCGCTGGATGTGGCTGAGGGCGAATTGCTACAGCCCGGCGTGGACCCCGATGGCGATCTGATTGACGCGGTGCCGGTGGTGTCGCCGCTGGCCTGGTCGCTGGCCTATCGTTTCCCGGTGCATCGCATTGGCCCGGGGCATGTGCCGGAAGAGGCGCCGGCAGAGGCAACCTACCTGGTGGTCTATCGCAATAGCAATGATGACGTGAAGTTTCTTGAAACCAATGCGGTCACTGCCAGGCTGCTGGCACTGCTGGAAGGCGGGGAGGGGTGCACGGGGCGCCAGGCTATGGCCCAGATTGCCGAGGAAATGCAGCACCCCCAACCCGACTCCCTTATTGAGCACGGTCGCGCCATGCTCGAACGCTTGCGCGGCCTGGGTATTGTGATCGGTTCCCGGGCCGGTGGCGGCTGACTGCGCGTGGGCTGGAATTTGCCGGCTATTGGGTTATAGTGTGCGGCACCGTTTTGTGGCCGTTTTACCCATGCCAAGCCCATTTTTACACGCCTTTCTTTCTGGTCTGCTGCCCGGTCGCCGTTTTCGCCTTCGCGCGCGCCGCCCAGCGGCTTTGTTTGGCACCGCCATTTTCGCGCTGTTGTTGAGCGCTTGCGCCTCCACCTCCCAGACTGCAAATAACGAGCAAGATCCCTGGGAGTCGGTCAATCGCAAAGTCTTCAGCTTCAATGAAACTGCCGACAAATACCTGGCCAAGCCGGTGGCCGAAGCCTACGACCGCGTCACGCCGGAATTCCTGCAGCAGGGGTTCGGCAACATGTTCGACAACCTGGGCGATGTCGGCAACCTGTTCCACGATTTGCTTCAGGCCAAGTTCAGCGCCGCCGCCACCGATGGTGGTCGTTTCTTCATCAATACCACGGTGGGCGTCATGGGCTTTTTCGATGTT
>JBFHRT010000062.1:0-8853 GCA_041591575.1 Spongiibacteraceae bacterium | reverse complement strand
CGGCAACATTGCCGATGGCGTGCTCACCTGTCCCCACCACGGCTTCAGTTACTACCTGGACGACGGCAGCTGTGTCAGCGCTCCGGGGGTGGCGCTGTTGTCGCACCCGCTGCGCCTGCGCGCTGATCTGGTGGAAGTGAAACTCGATGGAAGCGAGTAAACCGACATGAGGTGGCAGTGAAATGAAACCGTCTGCACAGCCGCGAGGTCAGTCCGGCGGCGCCGTATCGCTGCTGCAGGGTCCGCCCATTACCGTCGGCGCCAGCGGTGCTGCCACGGTGCTGCCGCAGCCACTGCAGGTTGGCCGCCACAGCCTGTTTGGCCCCCGCGGCGCCTGCCTGGTGGCCGCCGACGGGCCGCTGTGGGTGGCCGACACCGGTCATCACCGGTTGCTGGGTTGGGCGCAGCGCCCCCTGCGCGGTCGCCGCGCCCCGGACTGGGTGATCGGCCAGCGCAGCTTTGAGGGCGAGGCGGCCAATGGCGGCGGTGGCGCCACTGCCCACAGCCTCAACCTGCCGGCTGGCGTCTGCCGCTGTGGCGACGGGCTGGCGGTGGCGGATGCCTGGAACCACCGGGTATTGATCTGGCGGCAATTGCCGCAGGCCAGTCACTGCCCGGCGGATCTGGTGCTGGGACAGGCAGATTTCACTGCCGCCAGCGCCAATCGCGGGCGCGCGCAGCCGGCGGCCGACAGCCTGTTCTGGCCCTTCGGGGTGCACTGGGACGGGCGCCGCCTGTACGTGGCCGACACCGGCAACCGCCGCGTGCTGATCTGGCCGGATCTGCCCCAGCGCAGCGGCGAGCCGGCGACGGTTGTGCTGGGTCAGAACAGCTTCGACTGTCGCGACGAGAACGGTGGCCGTGATGTCGACGCCTGCGGCATGGTGTGGCCGCACGCCGTGGTGTGCTGGGGGGAGCGCCTGTGCGTGGCCGACGCCGGCAATAACCGCGTTGCGCTGTGGGCGATGCTGCCGACCAAAAACAACACCCCGCCCACCTGGGTGCTGGGCCAGAACAGCTGGCGCGAGGCCGCCCACAACCGCGGTTGCTACGCGGTTACGGCCGCCAGCCTGAGCATGCCCTACGGCGTGGCCGCCAGCGGCGACTGGCTGCTGGTGGCCGACACCGCCAATTCGCGGCTGCTGGCCTGGCACCGGCGCGAGCTGGACCACGGCGCGCCGGCAGCGCGCTTGCACGGGCAGCTGGACTTCACCCTGGCCGGTGACAACCGCTGGGGTCCCACTAGCGTCGACAGCCTGTGCTGGCCCTATGGCCTGGATATCTGCGGCGACACCGCGGTGATCGCCGATACCGGCAACAACCGGGTGCAGCTGTGGAGTCTGGCGCCGTGACCGCAGCACTGGCGCCTGAGGGTCTGCGGCTGCGCCTGCGCGGGCAGGTGCAGGGAGTGGGCATGCGCCCGGCCATCTGGCGCCTGGCCAGGGAATACGCGCTCACGGGGCGGGTGCGCAACGACGGCGCCGGTGTGCTGCTGGAGCTGTGGGGCGATATGCGACAGATCGACGCCCTCGTAGACGCACTGCTGGCCAGCCCGCCGCCGCTGGCGCGCATTGATTCGGTGGAGAAGGAGTCGGTGGAAAGGGAGTCGGTGGCGAGGGCATCGCTGGAGCGCGAGGGGCTGAGCCGGCCCGGCGACTTCGTCATTGAGTCCAGCGATGAATGCAACGGTGGCGCAACCACCGCGGTATTGCCCGACGCCGCCACCTGCCGCGCCTGCCACGACGAAGTGCTGGACCCGAATGCGCGCCGCTACCGCTACCCCTTTGCCAATTGCACCCACTGCGGCCCGCGATTGTCGATCCAGGCGGCATTGCCCTGGGACCGGGCCGGCACCAGCATGGCGCCCTTTGCGCTGTGCGCCGACTGCCGCGCCGAATACGACAACCCGGTAGACCGACGCTTTCACGCCCAGCCTATCGCCTGCCCGGTCTGCGGCCCGCGCTTGCAACTGCTGACGCCCGAGGGCGAGCCCTGGCCGGTTGCGGCGGAACCACTGGCAGTGGCCGCAGAGCTGCTGGCGCAGGGCAAGATTCTGGCCATCAAGGGGCTGGGAGGCTTTCACCTGGCCTGCGATGCCGGCAATGCCGAGGCCGTCGCGCGCCTGCGCCGGGGCAAACATCGCGACGCCAAGCCCTTTGCGCTGATGGCCCGCGACCTCGCCATGGTGTCCCGCTACTGCCGGGTGGATGCCGCCGCGGCGGCGGCACTGAGTAGTTCGGCCGCGCCCATCGTGCTGCTGCCTCGCAAGCCGCGCGCCCCGAGCCTGGCGCCGGCACTGGCGCCCGGACTTAAGTCGCTGGGCGTGATGCTGCCGGCGACGCCGCTGCAGCAGCTGCTGCTGGCCGACTGCCGGCGGCCGCTGGTGATGACCAGCGGCAACTTCAGCGGCGAGCCGCCCTGCATCGACAACGACGAGACCCAACGGCGCCTGGGCGGCATGGTCGACGCGCTGCTGGTCCACGACCGCGCCATCGTCAATCGCGTCGACGACTCGGTCGTGCGCCCGATGGCTGGCGCCGTGCGGCTGCTGCGACTGGCCCGCGGTTACGCGCCGGCGCGGCTGCCATTGCCGCCGGGCCTGGAGGGCGCGCCGCCGCTGCTGGCCCTGGGCGCTGAACTCAAGGCCAGCTTCTGCCTGCTGCAGGGCGATGGCTGCGTGCTGTCGCAATACATCGGCGATCTCGACGAGGTCGCCAACCTCGAGGATTTTCAGCGTGCGCTGGCGCGTTACACCGAGCTGTTTCGCAGCAGCCCTGGCGCGCTGGTGGTGGATCGCCACCCCAACTACCGCTCCGCTCGGCTGGGGCGCGACTGGGCCCGGCGTGACGGTCTGGCGCTGGTGGAAGTGCAGCACCACCACGCCCATATCGCCGCCTGCATGGGTGAGAACGCGGTGCCGGCGGGCACGCCGGTGCTGGGGGTAGCACTGGACGGCCTGGGTTTTGCTGGCGACGAAGGGAAGGGTGACGCCCAGTGGTGGGGCGGTGAATTCCTGCTCGCCGACTACCGCGGCTATCGCCGTCTCGGCCGGCTGCAACCGCTGCCCCTGATTGGCGGCGACCGCGCCATGGCTGAGCCCTGGCGCAACGCTTTTGCCCATATCAATGCAGCAATGGGTTGGGAGGCGTATCGAGTCCGCTACCCGCAATTACCACTAACCCAATTTCTCGCCACCCGGCCGCTGCCACAATTGCAGCGCATGTTGGCCAACGGCCGCCACTGCCCGCCCAGTTCCGCCGCCGGGCGTTGGTTCGACGCGGTGGCGGCAGCGCTGGACATCTGCTGTGACAGGCAGGACTACGAGGGCCAGGCGGCCATGCAGCTGGAGGCGCTGGCGGAATCCGCCGAGCTGGCCGGGAACGACAAAGGGTACCCGCTGCAGCTGGTGCACAGTGGTGGCTTGTGGGAACTGCAGCCGGCTCCACTGTGGCCGGCACTGCTGGACGATCTCGCCGCCGGGGTGCCGGCGGCGCAGATTGCCGCCCGCTTTCACGGTGCCCTGGCAACCGGCATTGCGGAATTGATTGCGCGGCTGTTCGAGCAGCGCGCGGTGGCCCCGGGCACGCCGGTGGCGCTGAGCGGCGGTGTGTTCCAGAACCGCCTGCTGCTGGAGCGGTTGTTGGCACTGCTGCAGGCGCGGGGGCTAACGGTGCTGACTCACCGCCATATTCCGCCCAACGACGGCGGCCTGGCGCTGGGGCAGGCACTGGTGGCGGCGGCCCAGCTGCGCGGCGGCGCTGGCGATATGGCAACGGGGCGTTAACAGGAGCGGCATATGTGCTTGGGCATTCCCGGACAGATTATCGAGGTTGTCGATGCTAAGCGCCGGCAGGCGCTGGTCGACGTCGCCGGCGTGCGCCGCCAGATTGACATTGCCTGCGTGGTGGATGAGCAGCATCCGGCCGCTGCCTGCGTCGGTGACTGGGTGCTGGTGCATGTGGGCTTTGCCATGGCGCGCATCGATGCTGCCGAGGCCGAGCGCACCCTGCAACTACTGACCGAGCTGGGCGAGGCGCAGGACGCGCTGCGCGAGCTGAGTGAAAGCGGAGAGAGCCTATGACGGAGACGGTCGGCGACAACGCTGGCATAGCAGGTGATGACACCCTGGCCGCGCTATACCCCTGGCAGCATGACCAGCCCCCAGCCGACGCGGCTGGGCTGAGGCGTCAGCTGAGCGCGGCCATCCAGCGCAAGGCGGCCGACAGCCTGCTGGCCAAGCAGCACTTCTTCCATGCGCACGGTGATGCCGTGCTGGCCGCTGCCGATGCGCTGGCGCGGGTCTTCGCCGGTGGCGGTCGCCTGTTCACCATGGGCAACGGCGGCTCTGCCTGCGACGCTGCCCATATCGCGGTGGAGTTCAGTCACCCGGTGACTACCGGGCGCCCGGCGCTGCCGGCGCTGCATCTGGGCGCCGACAGCTGCATGCTCACCGCGGTGGCCAACGATGTCGGCAGCGAGCATATCTTTGTGCGCCAGCTGATCGCCCAGGCCCGTGCCGGCGACGCGCTGATCGGCGTATCCACCAGCGGCAATTCCGCCAACCTGATGGCGGCTTTCGCCCGCGCCCGCGAGCAGGGGCTGCTCACCATCGGCCTGGCCGGCGGCGACGGCGGCGCCATGGCGCAGGACGGCGCGCTGGATCACTGCCTGACGGTGGCCGCCGACAGCGTGCACCGCGTGCAGGAAACCCATGTCGCCATCTACCACATCCTTTGGGACCTGGTGCACAGCCTGCTGGCCAGCCTCGGGGAACAAAGCAACGGGGGCGGGCGGTGAAATACCTCAGCGAATTCCGCGACCCCGAACAGGCGCGGCAACTGGCGGCAGCCATTGCCGCACTGCTGCCGCGGGTGCGCGAGCGGCTGCCGCAGTTGGGCGAACGGCCGCTGCGCTTTATGGAGGTCTGCGGCGGCCACACCCACGCCATCTTCCGCTATGGCCTCAATGAGCTGCTGCCGGCGGGTATTGAGTTTATCCACGGCCCCGGCTGCCCGGTGTGCGTGCTGCCCATGGCGCGGGTGGACGACTGCGTGGCGCTGGTGCAGCGCGAGGGCGTGATCCTGGCCAGCTACGGCGATGCCATGCGCGTGCCCGGCTCGCGCCGCTCGCTGCTGCAGGCGCGCGCCGAGGGCGGCGATGTACGCGTGGTGTACTCGCCGATGGACGCGCTGGCGCTGGCCCGCGACAACCCCCAGCGCCAGGTGGTGTTCTTTGCCCTGGGCTTCGAGACCACCATGCCCAGCACCGCGCTGACTGTGCTGCAGGCGGCGCGCGAGGGCATCGACAACTTCTCGGTGTACTGCAACCACATCACCATCATCGCTACCCTGCGCGCCATCCTGCAGTCGCCGGAGATGAGCCTGGACGGTTTTATCGGCCCCGGCCACGTCAGCATGGTGATCGGCGAGGCGCCCTATCGCTTTGTCGCCGAGCGCTTCGGCAAACCCATGGTCATTGCCGGCTTCGAGCCGCTGGATGTGCTGCAGTCGGTGTGGCTGCTGCTACGCCAATTGGCCAGCGGCCGCTGTGAAATCGAAAACCAGTACCTGCGGGTGGTGCGCGCCGGCGGCAATGCTGCGGCGCTGGCGGCCATCGGCGAGGTATTCGAGCTGCGCGAGTTCTTCGAGTGGCGCGGACTGGGTTCCATCGACCACTCGGGGGTGCGGCTCAAGCCCGCCTATGCCCGCTTTGACGCCGAGCGGCGCTACGCGCTCAACAGCCCCGCCATCGCCGATCCCCGCGCCTGCCAGTGTGGCGAAGTGCTCAAGGGCGTGATCAAGCCGCCCCAGTGCAAGCTGTTCGGCGGTCGCTGCACACCGGCCTCGCCGGTGGGCGCGCTGATGGTGTCTTCCGAGGGTGCCTGCGCCGCCTACTACCGCTATCGCCACAGCGGTGCCGAGCCGGTGACGGTGATCGATAAGCCTGGGAGCGAAGAAAAAGTGAATCGCGAAACTGCGGAGAGCCGCCGATGAATCTTCCCTTCAGCCCGGTGGACGCCGTCGATCGCGAGCGGGCGCCGCGCCGCATCACTCTGGCCCACGGCAGTGGCGGTCGCGCCATGCAGGCGCTGATTCGCGATGTGTTTCTGTCGCGTTTTGGCGGCGACGGCCCTGGCGGGCAGACGGTGTTGGAAGACCAGGCGCGGCTGCCACTGGCGGCACTGGCGGCCCGCGGAGATCGCCTGGCCTTTACCACCGACAGCTTTGTGGTGGAGCCGCTGGAGTTTCCCGGCGGTGATATCGGCAAGCTCGCCGTCTGCGGCACCGTCAACGACCTGGCGGTGGGCGGCGCCACGCCGCTGTACCTGAGCTGCAGCGTGATCATCGAGGAGGGGCTGGATCTGGCACTGCTGGAGCGGCTGGTGGACAGCATGGCTGCCTGCGCCGCCGAGGCCGGGGTGGCGGTGGTGACCGGCGACACCAAGGTGGTACCCCGCGGCGCTGCCGACGGTCTGTTTTTCAACACTGCCGGCGTCGGCGTCATTGCGCCGGGGGTGGCGCCCGCTGCCGATCGCGCCCGGCCCGGCGATGTGGTGATTGTCAGCGGGCCCATCGGCGATCACGGCGCCGCCATCACCGCCGCCCGCGACGACCTCGGCCTGGATGCCGACATCGCCAGCGACTGTCAGCCGCTGGCGGCGCTGGTGCAGGCGATGCTGGCCACCGGTGCCGACATCCACTGCATGCGCGACGCCACCCGCGGCGGTATCGCCACCGTGCTCAATGAAATCGCCGCGGCCTCTAAGCTGGGAATCAACTTGTGTGAGCCGGCCATTCCCCTGCGCGAACCGGTGCGCGGCCTCTGTGAGCTGCTGGGGCTGGACCCGCTGTACCTGGCCTGCGAGGGCCGGCTGCTGGCAGTAGTCAGCGCCGCCGATGCCGACGTGCTGCTGGCGGCGATGCGCGCTCTGCCCGCCGGCGAGGGCGCGGCGGTGATTGGCACCGTGCACAGTGAGCGCGCGGGTACGGTCAGCCTGCGCAGCGGCTTCGGTGGCGAGCGGCTGGTGGATACCCTGCTCGGCGAGCAGCTGCCCAGAATTTGTTAGCGGAGGACCTAATGAGTCAATCCACTGCGCCAGCCGGCCAGATCGTCGCTGATCTCGGTGCGCCGGTGTTCGCCGAGCTGCTGGACAAGGCGCTGGCGACTGCGCCGGCGCTGCAGTGCCTGTGCCTGATCGACATTGGCAGCGGCCGCTGCCTGCAGCGCGGCGCCGCCGAGGACGAGGCGCAGCTGCTGGCCCGCGCCCGCGATGTGATGGGCAGCGGCGACGGCAGTGCTCGCCGTCAGTGGCTGGGCGGCCGCGCCGCCGACACCGCTGCGGCACTGCGCCTGGACGGCCAGTGGCTGGTGTTGCTCCCTCCCAGTGATCGCGGACTGGCGGTGATCGCGGTGGCCAGCAGTCGCAAGCACGACCGCATGCGCAAGCTGATACCACAGCTGCACAAGCGGCTGGCCAATGAATCGCTGGAGACGGTGCTTAGCTCCAGCACTGCGGTCAACCGCGGCTGGCTGCTGAACCTAGATGTCGGCACCGTGGTGGAGAGCTACCGACGCGGTGGCACCGAGCGCAGCCGGGTGCTGGCGGCAGTGGATGCCCTCGGTGAAGATCAACTACTTGCTGCGGCAGCCGCCCTCAGCGGACCTGGCAGTGGCGCGCCGGTCGATCTGCGCTGGCCGCAGGCACTGCTGCTGGAGGTGGAGGGCAGCTACCAGCAGTGGGAGCGACTGCCCTTTGTGCCGGAGCTGCTGGTGATGGGCTCGGTGGCGCCCGCCGACCACTCGCCCGCCATTGCCGACACGCTGATCACCGTCACCAACGATGTACTGCGCGAGCTGATTGCGGAGTTGCTGGCCGGCGGTCTCAACACCGAGATGGAGCCCTTTCCCAAGACCGATATCGAATTTGTGGAAATCGTCGAGGAGCTGCGCAATCTCGATGGCAGTGACCTGGCTGGACGCCTGATCAAGGGCGGTTTCGCCGACCACCCGGTGGGTTCCGGTCACGACACCATGCGCTGTCAGGAGTGCATCTACTACCTGCCCCATGCGCGCTGGTGCGATTTGCCGGAGCTGCCGGTACCGGTGGAGCCCAACTGGTTCTGCCGGCTGTGGAAGTTGTAGGGAGCTGGCTGGCATGCACGAGCTGGGCATCACCCGCAGTATCGTCGACATTGTGCGCGAGCAGGCACAGGGCGCCGCGGTGACCCGTGTGCGCCTGGCCATCGGCGAACTCAGTGCGGTGATTCCCGAGGCACTGCATTTTTGTTTTCAGGAGCTGCGCGCCGGCACCGAGCTGGAAGGCGCTGAATTGGAAATCGAGTCTGTTGCCGGGCGTGCGCGCTGCGAGGACTGCGGCGCCGCGTTTGCCATGCCGGTCACCGGAGCGCGCTGCCACTGCGGCGGCTGGCGCTACCGGCTGCTGGCCGGCGATGAACTGACCATTCGTGAAATTGATGTAAGAGAAGCCGAATAGGGGAAAAGCTATGTGCACCACCTGCGGCTGTTCGACTAACAGCGAGCTGAGCATCACCCGCCTGCGCCCGCACTCGGGCGTTGCGCTGTCGCCACTGCGCCATCATCACCACGACCACGACCACGACCACGACCACGACCACGACCACAGTCGCTCGCGGCAAAGCGACGCCGAGACCCGGCAGCGGGAGGCGCGCAGTCTGTCGCGCAATGACGACATCGCCCGGCGCAATCGCCAGAGCTTTCATCAGCGCGGCATGCTCGCCCTCAACCTGGTCAGCTCGCCGGGTTCGGGCAAGACCACGCTGCTGGAACGCAGCCTGCGCGACCTCGGCGCGGAATGGCCTTTCGCGGTGATCG
>JBFHRT010000061.1:0-8909 GCA_041591575.1 Spongiibacteraceae bacterium | reverse complement strand
GCCGAGGCCCGGCAGCAGGGCGGTCGCATTCTGGCGCTGAACATCCATCCCTGGCTGCTGGGGCAGCCCCACCGTATTGGCAAGCTGGAAAAGGCGTTGGAATACATCAGCGCCCAGCCCGAAGTGTGGAGCGCCAGCGCGGGTGAGATTTTGGATGCTTGGCTGGCGCAGCAATAACCTGGCGATAACGCCTCTCGTCATCGCGAGGCCTGCTTTCCAAGGCCGTGGCGATGTCCTGAAGCAGGCACCCTGCCGGCTGGAGATTGCCGCGTCACCGGGCCGCTGAACAGCAAGCGCCCCGGCTCCTCGCAATGACGGAGATAGAAGGGGCGCGAACCAACGTAGTCCGTCATCGCGAGGCCTGCTTTCCAGGGCTGCGGCGATCTCCTGAAGTACGCACCCTGTCTTATGGAGATTGCCGCGTCACCGGATCGCTGAACAACGCGCCCCGGCTCCTCGCAACGATGGTGTAGAAAATCGCGACATCGCGAGGAGCGCTTTTCGCGACGTGGTGATCTCCCTGGGTTGGCACCACGCATAGGTAATAGCGGACCAAGCTATCTAAGGCGCAGGCTCGCCACTCAGAAAGGCATTCATTGCTTTAACAGTATTCGGCAGCCAGTCTTCCACTACTGCGATGATGTCGCGCTCGGATTCCAAATTGGCTGCCGTCAGTGAAATGGTGACGTGCAGTTCACATTCATTCTTGGCTATCGATACTACCTGACAGCGAATGCGGTGGTTGGACACCGGCAGATACGTGTCTTCAATGTCGTAGCTCAGGGTCATTGCCGCTGAATCGAGTTGTTGCAGCCGATGAATGCTGGGCTTGTCGTTAAAGCTCCAGTGCATGGTTCGGGTCATACCGATGCCATGGCCGCAGCACTCGATCCGCTCCAGACCGCGTCCAATCCAGCTAAGGTTGCCGAAGTCTGCCAGCAGCGCCCACACCTTGGCGGCGGGGTGGGGCAGGCGGTAGTGGGTTGTTGATTCCATCGGCGAATTCAGCCAGTCCATGGGAACGGCGGCGCTTCTCTAAGCATAGCCGAAGCGCCTGTCCCGTCGTTTCGGCTCAGCCGGCTTGGCGAAAGCCCTTGGGCAAGCCCGCCTCGGGGGTAAAGCCGTACATGGCCTCGCCCGGCAGGGCGGCCTGCACCAGCTCACGCACTGCCAGCAACTTTTCCAGGTCGATGCCGGTTTTCAGGCCCATGGCTTCCAACATGAATACCAGGTCCTCGGTGACGATGTTGCCGCTGGCGCCGGGAGCGAAGGGGCAGCCGCCGATGCCGCCCAGGGAGCTGTCCACCGTGGTCAGCCCGATCTCTACCGCCATCAGCGCGTTGGCCAGGCCCTGGCCGCGGGTGTTGTGCAGGTGCACGCCGCTGAGTTTATCGCGGCCACAGTTCTCCCAGATGCGGGTGGTCAGGCGCTTGAGCTGGGCCGGGTTGCCGTAGCCGGTGGTGTCGGACAGACCCACTTCGTCGACGCCCAGGGCCACGGCCTTTTCCGCTAATTCCACCACCTTGTCTTCGGCAATGGGGCCTTCAATGGTACAGCCGAAGGCAGTGGACAGGCCGACTTCGAATTTGGGGCGCTGGTCGGCGGGAATCTCCCTGACGCGCTCCACGATACGGGCGATCTCAGCCAGCATCTGTTCGTGGCTGCGCTTCACGTTCTTCAGGCTGTGGGTCTCGCTGACTGACAGCGGAATGGAGATCTTGTGGGCGCCGGCGGCGATGGCATTTTCTGCGCCGCGCAGGTTGGGCACCAGCGCGGCGACGGTCAGGTTGGGAATGCTGCGCGCGTAGGCCACGATCTCGGCGGTGTCTGCCAGCTGCGGGATCACCGAGGCTGGCACGAAAGAGCCCACTTCAATCTCGGGTACACCGGCGGCGGCCTCGGCGGCAATCCAGGCCTTCTTGGCCTCGGTGGGCATGATGGACTGGATGCTCTGCAGGCCGTCGCGGGGCCCGACTTCGCTGATTTCGATATCAATGTGGGATGGGGCGCGCTGGGTCATGGCTGTGTATTACCTCGAAATTCCGTTTGCGATGAAAAGCTCTATTGATATATCATAATATCAAACGTGGCCGATTTCCAGTGCGACGCCCGATTGGCAGGCGCAGCTGGAGGCCGGGCGATACGGAGATTGCAGAGCGAGGGGAATGCCTTGACTGAACACAACAGCCTGCCGCTTGCCGGTATCAAAATCGTCGAATTTACCCACATGGTGATGGGGCCTACTGTGGGTCTGATCCTGGCCGATCTCGGCGCCGAGGTGGTCAAGGTTGAGCCGCTTAAGGGCGACAACACCCGCCGCCTGCGCGGCTCCGGCGCCGGCTACTTCCCGATGTACAACCGCAATAAAAAGAGCCTGTGCATCGATCTGAAGTCCGAGGCCGGCAATGCGGTGGCGCGTCAGCTGGCCGAAAACGCCGATGTGGTGATCGAGAACTTCCGCCCCGGCGCCATGGATAAGCTGGGCTTCGGCTACGAGGCGCTAAGCGCGGTCAACCCGGGGCTGATCTATTGCTCGCTGAAGGGCTTTCTCGATGGTCCCTATGCCCACCGCACCGCCCTCGATGAAGTTACCCAGATGATGGGTGGTCTGGCCTATATGACTGGCCTGCCCGGGCGGCCGCTGCGTGCCGGCTCCTCGGTGATCGACATCATGGGCGGCATGTTCGGCGTAATTGGCATACTTGCCGCGCTGGAAGAGCGCCACCACACCGGCCGCGGTCAGGTGGTGAAGAGTTCGCTGTTTGAAAGCACCGCCTTTATCGTCGGCCAGCACATGGCGCAGCAGGCGGTAACCGGCACCGAGCCGCAGCCGATGTCGGTGCGGGTGTCGGCCTGGGCGGTATACGACATCTTCGACACCGACGACGATGAGCAGGTGTTTGTCGGTGTGGTCAGCGACACTCAGTGGCGGGCCTTCTGTGAGGCCTTCGAGCTGACGGAATTCGCTGGCGACCGCTCGCTGGACGCCAATGGCGAGCGCGTGGCCCAGCGCGAGCGCATCCTGCCGGTGATCCGCGAGCTGTTCAATACCCTGAGCAAGTCCGAGCTGATGGCGCGGCTGGAGCAGACTGGTCTGCCGTTTGCGCCCATCGCCAAGCCCTCAGATCTGTTCGACGACCCGCACCTCAATGCCTCCGGCGGATTGTTGGAACTGACCATTCCCGGCGGTGGCAAGACCAAGCTGCCAGGGCTGCCGGTGGACATGGCCGGGCGCCGTTTCGGCGTGCGCCTGGACTTGCCGGAGGAGGGGCAGCACGGCGCCGATGTGCTGCGCGAGGCGGGACTCGATGAGGCCCGTATCGAGCAGCTGATTGCCGAAGGAGTCATTCGCCAATAGGGGGCCTTTGCGTGAATAAGAATAAAAAGTTGTGGCAGCGCGCTCTATTAATACTACTTTGTGTCACCTTGCTGTTGTCCTGTCGTGACCGTGACAGCCAGCCCCGCGTTCACGCGGCGCTGGCTGGCGGCGGGCAGCCGCCTGCCAGTGAGCAAACCCTGGAAAACCCCTATCGGTCGGGGCCGCTGAGTGTGGCGGTGGCTGTGGTGGAAGAGGGCGAGCAGGGCGCGCCGCGCCAGGCATTGGTATTTGTGCCCAGCGAGCCGGGCCGCTATCCGGTGGTGCAGTTCCAACACGGTTTTTCTTCTTCTATTGAATACAGCCGCGACATCCTCACTCATCTAGCCAGCTACGGTTTTATCGTGCTGTCGCCGCAGATGTACCCGGTGGGCAGTTTCGGTAACGCGCCTAGTATTGCCGACGAGGCCACCGACGCTGCACTCGTCATGCACTGGGCCAAGGCCAATCTAGCGCAGTTGATCGAGGTGGAAGCGGATGTCAGCCGCTTCGGCCTGGGTGGTCACTCCCGCGGCAGCCAGGTGGCTTGGCGGGTGGCTCTGAACGAGCCCTCGGCGGTGCTGGCCCTGGCCGGTGTCGATCCGGTAGATGGCGACGCGCCGCCTTTCAGTGGTGAAACCGGCCCGCTGATCAGCGACTCGCCTTTTGCGCTGCCTTTTGCCACCCATATTCTCGGCACCGGCCTCGGCCCCCAGGGTGGTCCCTTCGCCTGCGCGCCGGCAGGGCGCAATCACGAGCAGTTCTACGCCGCCAGCAATGCACCGGTGTACCACGTGGTGGCGTCGGAGCATGGCCACAATGACATGCTAGACAGCGATTGCTATGAGTGCGCGCTGCTCTGTGTCAGCAACCCCATCAGGGACGGCATGCGCCAGTTCAGTGCCGGACAGTTGGTGGCCTACTATTCGCTGGCGCTTAAAGGCATGGATACTGCGCGTTTCCTGAAAGATGTGTCGGATGCGCCGGTGACGGCTACTGCGGAGTCGATGGAATAATTGTTTCTACGCAGCTGTCATTGCGAGGCGCCGAATCGCCAATTCGGCGGCGCGGCAATCTCCATCAGGGTGGCAGTGGAATCAGGAGATTGCCGCGTCGCCTGCGGCTCCTCGCAATGACTGAATAAACTGCGAGAATGCCAATTACTCCCACCGTCATTGCGAGGAGGTTAATCGAAGATTCGGTGACGTGGCAATCTCTCTCAGGGTGGCAGTGGTTTTCAGGAGATTGCCACGTCGCCTTTGGCTCCTCGCAATGACGACGCTGCCATAACTCCGGCATCGCGACGACCGCCATGGACGGCGGAAGTGCGGAAATTGCAGGAGCAAATTTCCGTTAGCGCCGTGCGCGACGTGGCGATCTCCTTCCGGCGCGACGATCTCCAATCGACAACGTGCCGAACTCGATCACTACAGTTCAGCGTCTACGCCAAATACACCCAAGGCCGCCGCGCCCGATCGGCCGCCTCGAAGGCCTCAATCTGATCCCGTTTCTCCAGCGTCAGCGCAATGCGATCCAGTCCCTGCATCAGCATATGCCGCGCGGCTGCGTCGATGTCGAAGGGCCAGCACTGTCCATCTGCGGCAGTCACAGTCCGCTGCTCCAGGTCGATACTCAGCTGTCGCTGCCGTGGGGCGCTCTCCACCTGTGCCGCCAGTGCCTGCACCACATCAAAGGGCAGGGCAATGGGCAGCAGGCCGTTGCCGATGCAGTTGTTGTAGAAGATGCTGCCGAAGCTGGGGGCGATGATGGCGCGAATGCCGTA
Organism: Spongiibacteraceae bacterium; assembly: GCA_041591575.1. GTDB lineage: Bacteria > Pseudomonadota > Gammaproteobacteria > Pseudomonadales > Spongiibacteraceae > JBFHRT01. The sequence continues at coordinate 3,771 of JBFHRT010000061.1, read as the reverse complement.
TTCCTTCAGCGCCCACACCGCGTGCTCGCGGGAGGAGCCGCAGCCGAAATTGTCGCCGCCCAGCAGGATGCTGGTGCCGGCGTATTCGGGGCGATTGAGCACAAAGTCAGCATGGGGTTCGCGGCCGCCGGGCAGGGTGTAGCGCCAGCCGGCGAATAGGCCCTCGCCCAGACCCAGCTTGGAAACGCGCTTCATTTCCCGTGAGGGAATAATCGCGTCGGTGTCGATGTTGGCGCGCAGCAGGGGGGCGGTCACGCCGCGGTGTTGCCGAAACTTTTCCATAGTGGCTTAACCCTCGTTTGCTAACTGCTCGCTGTCGACGTGCTCGCCCATAAGATGGCGCGGGTCGATAATCATTCCGGCCACCGCGGAGGCAGCAACGGTGAGCGGGCTGGCCAGATGGGTTTTCACCTCCGGTCCCTGACGCCCCTCGAAATTGCGGTTAGTGCTGGAGATCACTCGCTTGCCCTTGCCGAAAGTCTCGCCGCCGGCGTAGAAACACATGGAGCAGCCGGACTCGCGCCACTCGAAACCGGCTTCAATCAGAATCTTGTCCAACCCCTCGGCTTCGGCGGCGCGCTTGACCTGGCTGGAACCGGGCACGCACACCGCAGCCACGCCGTCGGCCACTTTGCGGCCCTTTAGAAAGTCGCACACCGCGCGCAGGTCGCTGAGGCGGCTGTTGGTGCAGGAACCGATAAAGGCGGCGTCGATGGGCGTGCCGGCAATGGTCGCGCCCGGTGTCAGCTGCATGTAATTCAGTGCCTTGTGCAGGGTCTGGCGGCGATTGTTGTCCGCTTCCTGCGCCGGGTCGGGAATGCGCCCGCCGATGCTGACGGCCTGCTGGGGATTGGTGCCCCAGGTCACCGTGGGTTGAATGTCGGCGCAATCGATGTCGATTTCGGCGTCGAATACCGCATCGGCGTCGCTGCGCAGTTGTCGCCAGTAGGCCGCCGCAGCATCCCAGTCGGCACCCGTCGGCGCGTAGGGCCGGCCGCGCACGTAGTCGATGACTTTTTCATCCGGGGCGACAAAGCCGGCGAGGGCGGAAAACTCCACTGCCATATTGCAGATGGTCATGCGCTCTTCCACCGACAGCGCCTTGATGGCCTCGCCGGCAAACTCCACTGCGTAGCCGAGACCGCCGGCAGCACCGTGGGCGCCGATCAGGTGCAAGATCAGGTCCTTGGCGCTAACCCCCGGGTTCAGCTGACCACGGAAATTGACGCGCATGCTCTTGGCCTTCTGCAGTGCCAGTGTGCGGGTGGCCATGGCGTGCTCGGCCTCGGTGGAGCCGATGCCCCAGGCCAGCGCCCCCAGTCCGCCGAGGGTGCAGGTGTGGCTGTCCGGGCACACCAGGGTGCTGCCGGGCAGGGCGATGCCCTGTTCCGCCGACACCACGTGGGCGATGCCCTGGTTGGCGTCATTAACGTCAAACAGGGTGATGCCGGCCTCGCCGGCGGCGCTGCGGGTGGCCTCGATAAAGTCCCGGCCCGAGGGCATCAGCGTGGCGTCGCCGCGCCCGGGAAAGGTATCGACGATATGGTCCATGGTGCAGAACACGTGCGCGGGTTTGCTCACCTGGCGGCCGTCGGCGGCCAGGCTCTGCAGCGCGATACTGCCGGTGCGCTCGTGCAGGAAAATGCGATCGATGTAGATAAGTGAGCGTTGCTCGTCCAGTGCGGTGACGATGTGATCCGCCCACAATTTGTCGTACAGACTTTGTCCCATCAGGCTAACCGTGTGTTTCCGTTCTGTGCTTGCCAATTGCTGTCTATAGTAGCATAATTCAGTTCTAATGTAATATCATTATATCAATAAGGCTAATGCGGAGTGATGCCAACACTGGCGTCGCGAGAGTCCGCTGGTCAATAATGTAAAGAAACTTTACATATAGTAGTTTGCATAGAGTGATGGCGCGCCGGCCGCGACTTCACTGATTCAACCCACCCCTGCAAGGCAGGGCTCGGACTAGGTAAAGCACAATGAATAAGCCGTTAGCTGGAATCCGCATCATCGATCTCACCCATATGTTGTCGGGGCCCTTCTGCACCATGACCTTGGCCGATCTGGGTGCCGACATGGTGAAGGTGGAGCCGTTGCAGGGCGAGGGCACGCGCAAGCTGCTGGCCACCGATCCGGAAAATTCCATCGACGGCATGGGCGCCTACTTTATTACGCTCAACCGCAACAAGCGCAGCATGTCCATCAACCTCAAGAGCGAGCGCGGCCTGCAGCTGTTCTACGAGCTGGTGGAGAGTGCCGATGTGGTGATCAACAATTTTGCCGCCGGTGTGCCGGCCAAGCTCAAAATCGATTACGAGCACCTGAGCAAGGTCAACCCGCGAATCATTACCTGCTCCATCACTGGCTTTGGCGAGCAGGGCCCCGGCGCCAAGCGTCCGGCCTTCGACCAGGTGGCCCAGGCCTTCGGCGGCGGCATGTCCATCACCGGCGAGGACGCCGCGCACCCGATGCGCGCCGGCATTCCCATCGGCGATCTGGGCGGCGGTATGTTCGGCATTATGGGTGTGATGGCGGCACTGCTGGAGCGCGAGCGCTCCGGCAAGGGCCAGCACGTGGACATCTCCATGCTCGACGTGCAGATTTCCCTGCTCAATTACATGGCCACCATGTACTTCCTTTCCGGCAAGGACCCGCACCCCATCGGCAACGCGCATTTTGTGCACGTGCCCTACAACAGCTACCCGACCAAGGACGGCCACCTGGTGATTTGTGTAATCACCGACAATTTCTGGCAGAACCTCAAGCAGGTGGTGAACTGCCCGGAATTCGACAAGCCCGAATACGACGGCCAACCCGGTCGCCTGGCCGACAAAGACTTCATCGACGGCAAGCTGCGCGAGATTTTCCAGACCGACACCACCGACAACTGGCTGGCCAAGCTCAACGACAAGCGCATTCCCTCAGCGCCGGTGAATACCTTCAGCCGCGCCCTGGCCGACGATCAGGTGCAGTACCGCAACATGGTGATTGAGCTGCAGCATCCCAATGGCAAAGTCACCAAGGGTCCCGGCTGCCCGATCAAGCTGTCGCGCACCAGTGAGGAGAGCTTCACCCCGGCGCCGGTGCTGGGCCAGCACACCAGTGAAATCATGTCGGACTGGCTGAGCTACGACGATGCGGCAGTGGCAAAAATGAAGGAAGAGGGCGTGATTGGCTGATGCCGTCATTGCGAGGAGCCGGGCCACGCGTTTTGTGGTCCGGCGACGCGGCAATCTCACTCAGCACCGCAGTGACGCGACGAGATTGCCACGTCGCCTGCGGCTCCTCGCAATGACGGGGTAAAAATTGCGTCATCGCGAGGAGCGATATTTGCGACGCGGCGATCTCCATCAAAGTGGCAGAGCCTCAAACAGCGACAGCATTAATCAGGATAAGCACATGACAGAAACCATCATCATCAACGACGTTGGCCCCCGCGACGGTCTGCAAAACCAGCCGAAAATCCTGGAGCCGGCCCAGCGCCTGCAGCTGATCAACAAACTGCTGGAAGCGGGCGTGCGTAATATCGAAGTGGGCGCCTTCGTTTCTCCCAAGGCGGTGCCGGCGATGGCGGGTACTGACGAGGTGGTGGCGGGCCTGCCCGACGGCGATTACCACTTCTCGGCGCTGATCCCCAACCGCAAGGGCTATGAGCTGGCCAAGGCCGCCGGTGTCCAGACCCTGGGGCTGGTGCTGGCCGCCAGCAACACGATGAACGAGAAAAACATCCGCATGAGCACCGAGCAGGGCCTGGCCGTATGCCGT
>JBFHRT010000060.1:0-8918 GCA_041591575.1 Spongiibacteraceae bacterium | reverse complement strand
TAGGTCGGATGGGGTATGCTCTTCAATGTGGGCAACGCGGAAGCCTTCCCACGCAGCCTCCAGCAGGCTAGGATTCGACATGACAGCGGCGGGGCGATTCTTCTTGTTTGTTTGGCGACTACAAGTCTAACCAAACCGCCCGCTGTCTCTCACCCCGCCGCCCCGTCAAGAACTCCATTCCCGCAAAGGCGCGATGAACCATAAAAAAGGCCACCGCGAGGGTGGCCTTCTGTCGTTGGCGCGTGGAAGCTTTATTGTTAGGGAGCACTAACACAGGCGTTGGGATCTGCCTGGCATTGTGCGATCAGCGCTTGAATCATTGTCGCTGGATCCTCGGGAAGGGTGGGGTCCTTGCAGGTATCGGGTGCTGCTTCACAGCGCTTTGCCAGGGCCTCATCCAGCACACTCTGAGCACCGTTCGGGTCGCCGCCGTTAGTAAGCGGTTCGCACTGATCGGGATTTTCGGTGCAGTGGCGAATCAACTCTTCAAGCTGGGCCTGGTATCCCGCAGCCGGATTTTCTCCGCCTTCACCGCCTTCACCACCTTCATCGCCGCCACCTTCGCCCGGCGCAAAGGCGCACTCAGCCGGGTCGCCGCCGCCGCGGGCGACCAGCAGCTCGCAGTCGGCTTCCAGCTGGGCGCCCAGTGCGGTCAGGTCACCGGCAATGTTGTCACCAAACTGCTGAATACAGACTTGGCCGGTTTCCGGGGAGGCGCAGTCTTGCGCCAGCTGCTCGAGGCTGGTGATGGTGGTGATCAGCGTTTCCAGCGGCTTTGTGGCACTGTTGATGGTGCAGACCAAGGCCTGGGCCAGTTGGTCGCCATCTTCGATGTCGCTCTGGCTGGCAATGGCGACGAGGGTGGAATCCAGCAGCGTCTGGAGCAACTCCACGCTGGCTTCTTCGTTGCCACCGACAGCCGGGCAGCCGTCGCACTGGTCGCCGATGCCATCTTCGTCGCGGTCATCCTGGGTTGGGTTGTATTTCGCCGGGCAGTTGTCCGTCTCGTTCAGTACGCCGTCATTGTCGTCGTCTTTATCGGCACAGGCATCGCCGACGCCGTCGCCGTCGCTGTCCTTCTGGTCTTTATTGCTGAATAACTTGCAGTTGTCGTCTTCGTCCATGACGGTGTCATTGTCGCTGTCGACGTCGTTGCAGGCGTCACCGACTCCGTCTTTCGGGTTGATATCTTCTTGGTCGTCGTTCTTGACTACGATGCAGTTGTCTTCATCATCGTCTTTGATGTCACCGTCGCTATTGGGTTCACACGCGTCGCCGATATCGTCTTCATCGGCATCAGCCTGGTTGGTATTGGCTGTGGCCGGGCAGTTGTCGTTTTCGTCCAGAACCGTGTCGTTGTCGCTGTCGTTGCCGTCACAGGCGTCGCCAACGTTGTTGTTGTCGGCATCTTTCTGGTCAGCGTTGGCAAAGAGGATGCAGTTATCGCTGCTGTCATCGTGCCCGTCGTTGTCGCGATCTGTGTCGCAGGCATCGCCGATATTGTCTCCGTCCATATCATGTTGGCCGGTGTTTGCTGTATCCGGGCAATTGTCTTTCTCGTTGGTGACGTTGTCGCCATCGCGATCGTCGTCGCAGACATCGCCGCGGCCGTCATTGTCCTGGTCCCGCTGGTCCAGGTTGAATGTGTTGGGGCAGTTGTCGCGGCAGTTGGCGGTTTGGCCGGTTTTGCAGAATTGGTCGCCGCCATCTCTGGCGACGGTGTCGCCATCGGCATCGCGATTATCGGTGGTTGAGGAACCGCCGGCGGGTGCACGGCTGTCGCCACTGTCGGCATTACAGCCGGTGACTATCGCCACGGCTGTCAGCAGCAGGGCGGTGCCCAGTAGTTTGCTGATATTCATGGAATGTTTACTCCTGAAGCTCATTATTTCTGAATGCGGAATTCAACGCGGCGGTTCATGGCGCGGCCACCGGCAGTGTCGTTGTTGACCAGCGGCTGGAATTCGCCGTAACCGCGGGCGGTGAGGCGGTTCGCCGCAATGCCCTGACGCTGCAGGAAGGTTTTCACGGCGAAGGCACGGTCCTGCGACAGGCGCTGGTTAAATTCGGCGCTACCCTGAGAGTCGGTGTGGCCGGCGATTTCTACGCGCACGTCTGGCTGGTCGCGCAGGAAGCTGGCGATCTCGCGCAGGTTGTAAAGGGAGGCGGTGGTCAGCTCGGCCGAGCCGGATTCAAAGTGTACGCCCTCCAGCTTGACGGTCTGTTCCTTGAGTACGCAGCCGTACTGGTCAACCTTGGCGCCCTGCAGGGTGTTGGGGCAGCGGTCAACACCGTCTACCACGCCGTCTTGGTCGGAGTCGGCAGGAGCGGTTTGCACCGGCACCGGCTTGACCACTTCCTTGATGACTTCCTTGACCACGGTGCGGGTCACCACTTTGTGGCGGCCCAGTGGCATTTCAAAGCCGAGGCCGACGTGTACGTCGTCGAAGCCGTCGGCAAATTCGCTGTGGACGTAGCGGGCTTCGGCGCGGATTCTGACGCCGCTGTTGCCCAGTTCGCCGCTGCTGAAGCCGAAGCCGGCGTTGGCGAAGAAGCTGGTTTCATCTTCGGTGGGGCGGGAGTTGTCGAGGAAGTAGATGTCGTCATGCACCGCGCCCATACCCAGCAGCAGGAAGGGGGTAAAGCCCTGCTGGTCGCCGAAGCGATAGGCCAGGTCCAGGCCCAGGTGAGCCTGGTAGTAGTCGGTATAGCCGCCGATGCCGGTTTCCAGGTTGTTGTAGGCGAATTGCCCCTCCCAGAACCAGTTGCCGTTCAGCACTTTACCGTACAGAAAGCGGGCGCCCAGGCCGTCGTCGTCCCAGATGGCGCGGTCGCGGTCTTGCACCACCGCGAAGGGCTGTGCCGAGATGTAGGCACCGGAGGTTTCGATGGTTTCATGGACCTGCACCGACTCTTCGGCAGCTGCCACGCCGAGACTGGCGGTCAGTAGCGCAATGGCGCCCCAGTAGCTTTTCCCCATAGCCGTTTCTCCGTGTTTGTTTTGTCTGCGGCTGAATACGTATAGCTCCGGATTGCCCGGCGCAAAAGTTGGCGATTTTACGTGATTGCAGGGGGCGGGAACAGGTGTGACATCACATGCCACAGAGAATTGTGCAAATTGCCAGCAACCACCACCGCTGGCAGAAGGTGCGGGCCTGTTCGGCAATATTTCTGGCTGATTTTTGATCTAGTCGGACAGCTGCGCGCTGCAGAATTTGCAGTAGTTGGCGTCGGTGTCGTGTCCGCTGCGGTCGCAGTGGTTGCAGCGGCGCAGGCTGCGATCGCGCTGCACTTCGTGGATCAGCTCGGCGCTGATGATGCCGGTGGGAATGGCGATGACGGCATAGGCGGTGATCATCGCCAGCGCAGCAATGCCCTGGCCCAGCGCGGTCTGCGGGGTGATGTCGCCGTAGCCAACGGTGGTGATGGTGACAATGGCCCAGTAGATACTGCGCGGCAGGCTGGTGAAGCCGTTTTCCGGCCCTTCCACCAGGTACATCACCGAGCCGAACAGGGTAATCAGGGTGATCAGCGAGCTGAGAAAGACCAGTATCTTGCGCCGCGCCGCATACAGCGAGCGCACCAGCACATTGGCCTCGCGCAGGTAGCGCATCAGCTTGAGTACCCGGAAGATGCGCAGCACCCGCAGCAGGCGGATGATCAGCAGGTAGTGGGTGGCCGGGAACAGCAGTGCCAGGTAGCTGGGCAGAATGGCCAGCAGGTCCACCACGCCGTAGAAGCTGCCGGCGTAGGCGCGTTTATTGGGTGAGCAGTACAGGCGGGTGAGGTATTCGACGGTGAACAGCACCGTGAAAAACCACTCCAGCGCCAGCAGTTGCGGGCCGATGCGCTGGTTGACGGCTTCGACAGTATCCAGCAGCAGGGCGCCGACACTGATCAGGATGGCGGTGATCAGCAATAGGTCGAAGTTGCGCCCGGCGGGGGTGTCGGTGCCGAAGATGACGCTGAACAGCTTGTCCTGCAGCGCCGTGCGCGGCTTGCCATTGGTATTGTTCATTGCGGGTTCTCGTTTGGCACTGCGCTGATCATCTACTGTTCGGCCACGGTGGCGACCATGGCGGCGCAGAGGGCCTGCAGGTCGTGGTCGCTGCTGATATAGGGCGGCATCACGTAAACCAGTTTGCCGAAGGGGCGCACCCACACGCCGTGTTCGACAAAGCGCGGCTGAATGACAGCCATGTCTACCGGTTCATGCATTTCAATGACGCCGATGGCGCCCAGGCAGCGCACATCAGCGACACTGTCCAGCTCGGCCGCGGGTGCCAGGCCGCGGCGCAATTGCTGCTCGATACGCTGGATATTGGCCTGCCAATCGCTAGCCAGCAGCAGTTCGATGCTGGCCGAGGCGATGGCGCAGGCCAGCGGATTGCCCATAAAGGTGGGGCCGTGCATAAAGGCGCCGGCCTCGCCCTCGCAGATGCCGTGGGCGATGCGGTCGCTGCACAGGGTGGCGGCGAGACTCAGGTAACCGCCGGTCAGCGCCTTGCCCACGCACATGATGTCCGGCTCGATGCCGGCGTGCTCGCAGGCAAACAGCTTGCCGCTGCGGCCGAAGCCGGTGGCGATCTCGTCGTGAATCAGCAGCACTTCGTGTTCGTCGCAGAGCTGGCGGATATGGCGCAGGTAGTCGGCGGAATAAAAGCGCATGCCGCCGGCGCCCTGCACGATGGGCTCCAGAATCACCGCCGCCAGCTCGTCGCGGTGCTGCTCAAAGGCGTGGCTCAGCGCATCGAGTTGGGCTGGGTCGGCGGCCTCGCCGAAGCGGGCGCTGGGGGCATCGACAAAAATATGCTGGGGCAATACATCGGCAAACAGGTGGTGCATGCCGGTGACCGGGTCGCACACGGCCATGGCGCCGAAGGTGTCGCCGTGGTAGCCGTTGCGCAGGGTCAGCAGCCGGTTTTTCTGTTTGCGGCCCACAGAATACCAGTACTGCAGAGCCATCTTGATGGCCACTTCCACCGCCACCGAGCCGGAGTCAGATAAAAACACTTTGGTCTGCGACGGCGGTGTGATCTCCACCAGCTGTTTGCCAAGACGGGCCGCGGCACTGTGGGTGAGGCCGCCGAACATCACATGCGACATCTGCGACAGCTGCTGCTGGGCAGCGTCATTGAGCACCGGGTGGTTATAGCCGTGAATGGCCGACCACCAGGAGGCCATGCCGTCGATCAGCTCGCGACCGTCGGCCAGCGTCAGGCGCACGCCATTGGCGCTGGCCACCGGGAACACCGGCAGCGGCTCGGTGACCGACGCATAGGGGTGCCAAAGATACTCGCGGTCCCAATCCAAGATTTGCTGCGCCGTCGACGAGGATTTGGTGGGCATATCATTCTCCGCAGAATTCAGCGGCTATTGTAGGGCAAGACGCTATCGCTGCAAGGGCGGGGCTGCTATGTTGGCGGCCGAACGTACGCGGGGCGGGGCAAATAGCATGGCAGTAGAAATCGAACGTAAATTCCTGGTCGATACCAGCAAGCTGCGGCTGCAGGGCGGCGAGCGCATTGTGCAGGGCTATGTACCCACCGCCGGCAAGCATGTGGTGCGGGTGCGTATCAAGGGCGAGAGCGCTTATCTCACCCTCAAAAGCGCCAACGTCGGTATTGAACGGCGCGAGTTTGAATACCCGGTACCGGTGGCCGATGCCGAGGAAATGCTGCGGCTGTTTTGCGCCGGGCACTGCATCGACAAGCAGCGCTACCGGGTGCAGGTGGGGGCGCACTGCTGGGAGGTGGATGTGTTTGCCGGCGACAACCACGGTCTGGTGGTGGCGGAGGTGGAATTGGCATCAGCCGATGATGTCGTGGAATTGCCTGATTGGGTGCTGGAGGAGGTGTCGGGTGATCCGCGCTACTATAATAACAATCTGTTGACCCACCCGTTTCAGCGTTGGTGATAGGTTTGCCATATTGACCTGCCGTACCCTGCCTGACGCGGACACTCACCTGATAAAAAGGAGAGGCAGCCGATGGCGGAGACAGCAGCCAAAGACCGGCGCAAAGGCGTGACGCCGGTACCCATGGATTTGCAGCGCTATCTCAATGACGACCAGATGGCGACACTGCGCCAGCTCGAAAACTACGGCTGGGAGCTGATTTTCCTGCGTCGCCCCCTGTTTCTGGAGCCCACTCTTGTGTTGAAACACGTGGAAAGCGGCTGCATGGCCGTACTGGACGACCACGGCGAGCTTGTGCAAGACCCCGATATCAGCCTTCGCGACAACTCTCAGTAGCCCGCCATGCCCCGCAACACCAGGCGGGTTGCCATCTCTGGCAGCAGTTTGCGCAGCAGCCGCAGCAATCGGTAGTGCAGGCTCACCGGGTGGTGCATGCGGGTGGAATGCAGCGCCTGGTACACCTTCTCGGCAATATCCTCGGCCTGCAGGCGCACACCCATGCGCTCGATGATGGGCGCCTGATTGCCGTTAAGTAGTGGTGTTCTGACGAAGGGCGGCTCGATATCGGCGACGTGTATGCCGTGGCGACGCCACTCGATGTTGAGGCCCTCGGTGAGACCCTTGACCCAGAATTTGGTGGCGGAGTAGTTGGCTAGGCTGGGTATGCCGTATACCGAAGAGGCCGACGACATCGAAATTACCCAGGACTGCTCGCGCTCCTTGAGGTAGGGAAAAGCCAGGTGGCAGCCGTTGAGCACGCCCTTGATATTGATGTCCAGCGCCTTGAAGTGCCGCTCCAGCGGAATGTCTTCAAAGTGGCCCACGTCCATGATCCCGGCGCAGTTGAAAATGGCGTCGAGATGGCCGGCGCGCTCGACAAAGGCGGCTAGCGCCCGGTGCATGTCATCGGCATTGGTGACGTCCACCACGTCGCTGCAGCAGTGCTGCTCGCCCAGCTCTGACACCAGTGTATCCAGCGCCGCGCGGTTGATGTCGAACAGGCCCACGTACCAGCCCGCCTGTACCAGGCGCTGGGCGGTGGCGCGGCCGATGCCGGAGGCGCCGCCGGTAATTACGATCGTCTTCATAGTGTTCACCTTTGTTATTGTTACCACTGATTTGCCAATAGGGTAGTTGCCAACAGGATTACTGCTCGGCGGTTGCGTGTTTGCCGTTGGACGGTGACTGGGTGGCATCGCGGCGCCACTCTGGCGGCGCCCACAGGTGGCGCAAGCGCATCGACAGTGGCCCGGGGCGCAGGGCATCGCGGGCCATGTCTAGCCATTCATGCAGGTTGATGGTGAGCAGGTTGGCGCTGTGGATCTGGCGCGGTATGCCGTAGTCCACGGGCTCTGTGTGTGGGTCTTCCTCCACAAAGGTGCCGAACAGCCGGTCCCAGATGATCAGCATGCCGCCGAAGTTCTTGTCGATATAGCGCGCATTGCGGCCGTGGTGGGCGCGGTGGTGGCTGGGGGTATTGAACACAAATTCCAGCCAGGGGTGCAGCTTGCCCACCGCCTCGGTGTGCACAAAGTACTGGTAGGCCAGGTTGATGGCGTAGGCCAGCATCACCGATTTGGCGTCAAAGCCGATGACCAACAGCGGCAGCCAGAACAACTTGCTGAAATTCAGCGACAGCGTGAAGCTCTGGCGCATGGCCGTGCTCAGGTTCATGTATTCGCTGGAGTGGTGGACCACATGGGCGCACCAGAACCAGCGGATGCGGTGGTTTGCACGGTGCATCCAGTAATAGAAAAATTCCTGGCCCAGCATCAGTGCGATCCAGCTGGCCCAGTTCATTTCGATATGAAACAGGCGCAGGCTGTCGCCAAACTGCCAGGCCGCGCCGACAAACAGTGCGAACCACACCAATTCGAGCAGCTGGTAGCTGCCTCCCAGGGTGAAGTTGGTGGCGATATCGGCGAGGCGGAAATTGCCGCTGCGGCCACGCCGGCGCATGACCACATACTCCAGCCCCAGCGCGGCAATGAACACCGGTGTCAGGCTGATCAGCAGCACCTGTTTCCAGTCGGGCTCGGGGCCGAACAGGGCGAGATAGGCGCTCAGGGCGTCATGCATGGCGGTGTTACCGTGGTAATGGCGATAGACCCGACGCATTGTGTCGGAGCCGCGTGCAAAGGAATTGACGACGGCGGCCATTTTTTTGATAATCCGCGACATGGAGATTATGGGATATGTGTCGGCCGCCTTTGTTCGCCTGCTGTTCGAGTTTCTCGAAGAGCGTGGACTAGACGCTGCCGAGATACTGGGAGAGCCGGCGCCAGCCCACAGCGACCAGGGCATGACGCGCTACCCGATGTCGCACTGGGCGCAGCTGCTGACCCGGGCGGAATCCACGCTGGGCACCAGCGCGCTGGGGGTGGCGGTGGGCCAGCGCATCACACCGGCCCATATTGGCGTGCTCGGCTACGTGGTACTTGCCTGTCCCAACCTGGGCGAGGCGCTGGCGCGGCTGGAGCGCTATATCCGCCTGGTCTACGATCACGGCCCCATGCAGTTGCGCAGCGATATGCAATCCATTGTGCTGGAGTGGGGCGAGGACTGTTACCATCCGGGGCAGTTGGTGGACGAGGTCGCTGTTACCGCATTGGTGCAGTTCTCGCGCAACATGACCGGGCGTGAACTCAATCCCGAATACGTGTGTTTCACCAATCCCGCGCCCGCGGATGCGACCCCCTATACCGATTATTTTCAGTGCCCGGTGGCCTTCGAACAGCCCACCACCATCGTGCGTTTTCCCGTGGCCAACCTCGACATGCCACTGCGCCAGCCCGACGCCACGCTGCTGGGCATACTCGAGCAACAAGCCGATACGCTGCTGGCGCAACTGCCGCAGACAGAGGTGCTGCAGCAGTCGGTGCGCAAGGTGATTGCACGGCTGTGCCGCGACGCCGAGCCGACCCTGGAAGCGGTGGCGGATCAGCTCAATACCTCGCCGCGCACACTGCAGCGGCGCTTGTCGGAGCAGGGGATTCGCTTC
>JBFHRT010000059.1:0-8922 GCA_041591575.1 Spongiibacteraceae bacterium | reverse complement strand
TGCTCGTCTTCGGCGCTGTCGTCGTGCTTCTGGTGTACATCGTAGTCGAAGGCGTCGCTGACATCGGGCACTGGGCCGGGCTGGCCATCGGCCTGATTGGGGTCCAGCGCAAAGGCGATGGTGGTCAGGTAGGAGGGCAGCACCGACTCCGGCAGCACTTCAATCACCGTGCCGTTGTTCTCTACCCGTTTCCAGTCGGCGCGCACGGTGGCAGTCAGCCGATCGGTGAAATCAATGAGCAGCGCACCGCGCAGACCGGCGTCCTCCCACTGGCCAATATCGGCACCATCGAAGCTGCTGTCGCCAAAACCGTTGCGATCGCTGTACTGCAGCGAAACCCGACCGGCCACGGTGTCGCTGAGGCTATTGTTGATGGTGGCGCCGCCACCGTAGTAGTCGAAACTGCCGGCGCCGCCCCAGACTTCGGCACTGAACTCGTGGTCGGGTTTCTTGGTGCGGATGTTGAGCGCCCCCATGGAGGCGTTGCGCCCGAACAAAGTGCCCTGTGGGCCACGCAGCACTTCCACCGCCGCGATGTCCTGCAGCTTGCCGACAATCGAACTCGGCCGCGGGTAGTAAACGCCGTCGATAAACACCGCCACACTGGGTTCGATGGCGTTGTTACCCACCGAACCGACACCGCGGATGGCGATGCGCTGGTTCGCCACCTGGCTGCTCTTGCTGAGATTCAGGTTGGGGGCATAGGCGCCCAGTTCCTGCAGATCGGTGATGCCGGAGTCTTCCAAAAACGATCCCGAGAAGGCACTGATAGATATCGGTACATCCTGGATATTTTCAGCACGCTTGGTCGCGGTCACCACCACTTCTTCCAGCACTTGCCCCCAGGCCGGCGCGCACAACGCGGGCAGTGCGACACCAGCCAGGATGGCGGTCCGGGTAAAGCTTTGTGTCTTAACATGCGTCATGTCGATTCTCCGTGAGATGGCAAACGTCAGGCTCGCAATTCAGCGCTTCTTACCAGCCTCCGGCAGCGGGCAGGGATATGCGGTTTCTACAATGTTGGGCACCGTATAAAAGGACTGCGGGTAGTATTCGCCCATCACTTTTTCAGCATCGCCATCGCGCTCAATACGCTGGATGGCCTGCGCGAAATCTGGGCTGGCGAGCATATTGCGGATCTGGACAACGGAAACGTCTTCGTCGAATACGCCGTCGCCATCATCAGCCATTGGCAACCACGCCAGGCCGCACTCGGCGCGCGCATTGCGGGGGCGGTCTTCCTCGCGGCTGACAACGATGGTGTAGCGGCGCTCGGCGTCCAGCGGGACTTCTTCGTCATACAAGCAGTCGGTGACGCGGGTGTTGGCAAAACCCTGGTTCGAGCAGATCGACCAGTAGCGCAACTGCCCGCTGCCCATTTCGCGGTCACCATCGACAGTATTTGGCGTGGTCGGCATTTTGCCGGTGAGCACCAGCACCGGGCCGTGACGGCGATTGACGATAGTGCGGATGTAGTTGTTGTCCGGGTTGGGAAAGAAACCACCCTCACTACGGCGAGCGTTCTCGTTGATCTCGCCAGTGTAGATACCGAGCAGGCTCTTGCGATCCAGCTGGATATGCCAGCGTGGCGGATTGACGGCGGGCCAGGTATCGGGCTTGCCCGGCTGCGAAATCAGCTGGCGGTACTGTCCTACCGGGATGCCCAGGGCATCGGGGCGGGTCGCCAGCGGCTGGCTGGTATTGAGATGCTCGCAGGCCTTGCGCCCACGCAACTCTCGGCCATCGGCCAACGTCAGCACCGCCTCAGGCAGCGGCACACCGCCGGTGATTGAGGCATCCGCATCCGGCAGGTAGATGCGGTAAATCAGCATCTGCAGGCCCGATTTGGCGGCAGGCGCATGCAGGACGTTGCGCTGGACACCACTTTGCATTTCGCCTTCGCGTCGGTTGCCGGACGGCGCGGCATTCAGGATATCTACCCGGTAATCGCGACGCTTGCTGTCGCGGCGATACCCTACGCGATAGGGGTTCACCGCCCCCGCTTCTGGCTCGATCAGGTAGTCCGCCAGCGACTCCACCGGGCGGCCGGCGGCGTCGTAACTGATCAGTGATTGATAGCGGGCGCGGGCGAATTCGCCCTCGATGCGCAGCCGGCTGCCTTCGGGCATGCTAAAGGCCGCCCCCCAGTAATACACATTGGCGTCCGGGTAGGCGGTATTGATATAGGGGTCGGCACTGTGGGGGCCGCGGTACCAGAAACAGGTCCGCTCACCGGGGATGGGGGCCCCGGCCTGGGCCGCCGCAGCCGACAAGTACAGCAGGCTGCAGCACAGTAGCGCCCACGGGCGCAAAAAGGAGCTTACCGTCATCACATCGTCCTTATCAGGTTCAATTATAGCTGGGCAAAATTTGCCCGCTTTCGGGTAAAGACCTGATACTAGGTGCCCAAATGGCCATAGAATGTCGCCTGCGCGACAATTGGTGCGATCTGTGAGATAAAGCCAGCGGCGGGAGCAAGGAATTTGTGAGGGAAAATGGCAGCCACCGACAGCACCGAGATCATCCGCGGCCAGATGGCGGTATCACCACTGATCGGCGCGCTACCGGCACCACAGCGGGAGCGCCTGATAGCCGCCGCGCGCCTGGAACGCTACCGGCGCCCCACCCTGCTGGCGGCACCGGGCCAGCCGTTAAGCCAGATGTGGCTGGTGGTCGAGGGCTATATCGAATTAACTACCTATGCCCCCAGCGGCAGTACCATTTCACTGGTGCATATCGGTCGCGGCCAGTGGGCTACCTGGTTGGGCTGCTTTGACGACAACCCGCCGCAGCACCACATTTACAGCTCGGCCCAGGCCAGCTTTGTCAGCCTACCCTGTCGCGAGCTGCGCGCCGTGGCCGACAGCTACCCGCCGCTGTACAAGGCGGTGATCAGCCATATCGGTAAACGCTTTCGCTTGTTGATGGAATGGACCGAGCTATCGGCGCTGCTGTCGCACGAGCACCGCATGGCCAAGCTGCTGGTGGTCACGGCCGGGATGGGCGAGGTTCACGGCGACAGTGCTACCGTGCTGACAACGCAGGAGGAACTGGCGCGCCAGGCCCACTGCTCGCGCCAGAGCGCCAACCGGCAGCTGGCGGCACTGGCGGAGCGAGGGCTGATCGAGCGCGGCTACCGCTGCATCAACATTCCCAGCCTGGCGGCACTGAATGCCTTTGCCCTGTCGGCGCTATAAGCCTTGCCGAGCTCCAGGCTAGCACGGCCCGTCGATGGCCCGCTGTGCACGGCGGTAATGACTCAAGCCCTGGAATATGGCGATAGCCGCCAGCGGATAGACAATGGCGGCCACCGAAGCCAGCGATAAATTCAACGCGCTGTCGCGGGCGTAGACATAGTCGGTAAAGAAGGCCACAAAACTGCCGCCCAGTGCCAAACCGAACAGGTTGGTGCAGAACAGCATAAAGGCAGAGACCTGGGCACGCATACGGTTTGGCGTGATCAGTTGCAGCGCGGCGATGCCAACGCCGAAATGGGTGTACTGCAGAAAGGTGACGAAAGCGAACAGCGCCAGCGACAGGCCCACCGCCGGTGCCAACGGCGCCAGCACCGCCGGCAGCACCAGCACCGAGGCCACCAGCCCGATCAGACGCATATTGGCATCGTCGTAACCGCGGCGCTGCAGTAGATCAGCAAACCAGGCACCGGCAAAGGTGCCAGCGGTGCCGCCGAAGATAAAAATACTCCCCAACCAGGCGCCGCCCTCGGTTTTCTGCATATCGTAGGTGCGCAGCAGGAATTCCGGTAGCCAGGTGAGCATGCCATAGCCGATCACCGCCATCATCGACATACCGAAAATCAAACCACCATACGCGCGCCCGTGGGCGCGCACGTGGCCAACCACCTGGCGCAGCGGCACCGCCTCGGCGGTGTCCAGCGCAGTGCGCTGCCGCGCCGGTTCGCGCACGAACAACAGCAATAGCACCACCAGCAGGCCGGGCAGCCCCACCACCACGAAGGTCAATTGCCAGGGTTTGAAATCCAGTCCCAGCGCCGGCCACTGCCAACCGCCGAGTTCACTAAAGCGCTCGTACAGCCAGCCGCCGATCATATAGGAGGTGCCACTGCCGATGGTGATGCCCGAGGTATAGATGGCCGTGGCCCAGCGCAAACGGCGCGGGTTGAAGTAATCGCTCATCAGCGAATAGGCCGGCGGCGACAGCGCCGCCTCCCCCACGCCGACGCCGACGCGGGTGACAAACAGTGTGGCAAAGCTGCGGGCGAGACCGCAGAAGCAGGTCATCAGGCTCCACAGAAAAACGCCGCCGGTGATGATCCACTTGCGATTGAAACGATCGGCCAGCCAGCCCAAAGGCAGGCCGAGAAAGATGTAAAACAGCGTGAACGCCCAGCCGTGCAGAATGCTGAACTGAAAATCACTGATGGCGAACTCCTCGCGGATCGGCCCCACCAGCAGCGCCAGTATATTGCGATCGATAAAGGAGAGAATATAGGCCGCTACCAATACGCCGAGCACATAGTTGGCATAGGCGGGACGCGGGTAGGCAGTGGATGTTTGCGGCGAGTTTTGCATGGAAACGGCCTTATGGTTTTTGGCCGTTATTATGGGCGAACAGCGGATCATCGTGAAGGAGGCCAGCGGCGAATCGCCACCTGCCCTTGCGAAATTACCCGCACATCAACACAGAAGCTACCATCAAGCCGCTGCCATCCTGATTGAGATTGCCGCGTCGCCTGCGGCTCCTCGCAATGACGGACACATGAGTTTCGGGCTTGGCTTTAAGGCTGCCAAACAAAAAAGGGCTGCCAATCTGGCAGCCCTTTTTTGCTAATGAAGCGGGAAAGGGGAAGCTTACTCCTCAATTTCCGCCTTCATCACTGCAACCACGCGGCGATTGGCCTTGCGACCGGCGTTGGTGTTGTTTTCAGCCACCGGGCGATCTTCGCCGTAACCAATAGCGGTCAGGCGTGAGGCGTCGATACCGTACTTAGTGACCAGCTCGGCCTTCACAGAGTCAGCACGCTTCTGCGACAGCTGCTTGTTGTAAGCCGCCGAACCGCTGCTGTCGGTGTGACCCTCGATCACGGCAGAGACGCCGCCAAACTTCTTGAGGAAAGCCGCAACCTTTTCGATCTCGCTGGCGTAAGCCGCGGGAATGGCTGAAGAGTTGCTGGCGAAGTTCACTTCCAGCTTCATCTGCTCAGTACGCTTGAGCACGAACTTACAGCCAAACTGATCCACCTGACGACCAGCCGGGGTGTCCGGGCACTTGTCGCGGTAGTTGGGCACGCCATCGCCGTCTTTATCCAGCGGGCAACCGGAAGCGTTCACCGCCACACCGGCGGGCGTATTCGGGCAGCGGTCGCTACCGTCAGCAACGCCGTCACCGTCGGCATCCATCACCACCGGTGCCGGAGCGGGTTCGGGTTTGGGCTCAGGCTTTTTCTTGCCGGCGCCGAAAGCGTAGCTCACACCCAGCGAGGCCAGGCCGTCGCTGTGCTCAGTGTCGAGCGAGCTGAGGTAACGCAGGTCACCGCGCACCGACCACTTCTGGTCGAATAGGTAGCGCACACCACCACCGGCGTTGGCCTGGGTCACGCCGGAATTGTCGGCGCTGTCAAAATCAAAATCGGCGTGGCCGACACCGATAGCCAGGTACGGTTCCCAACCCTCACCGTCACCGAGGTAGCGCAGCAGGTCAAGGCTACCCTGGTACAGGTCGGCATCGCGCGAAGGCACGTTGTAGCGGTTATCGAGGGAAGACTGCATGTAGCGCAGTTCGACACCCCAGCGATCACTCACCTGGTATTCCAGGCCGAGGATGCCGGTGATTTCATCATCCAGATCGCGGTCGTCGTTACCGCTGTCGAATGTCTGGAAGCCCACTGCCGGGTTGAGATACCACTGGCCGGCATCTGCAGCCGCTGCGAGTGGCAGCGCGCTGACAGCCAAGCCAATGATGGAACCTGCGAATGCATTGCGCATAAGTTTTCCCCTTGTTGTTTTTTCATCCCTCAGCCCGCCGCTTGAAGCGAGAGGCTGTTTGTATGTTGTAGCAGGTGGCGCCGTTGTGGAGGTGCCTGGAAACGAAGCATACCACGACAAAACCCGGCGTCACCCTGCTATTTGAGGAATTTTGCCGCTTTGTCGTTGACGCATGTCACAGGTGGAAATTACCAGCCCATGGCAGTTTTCACAAAAGGAATAGTCAGTTTGCGCTTCTTGGCCAGCGACTGCCGGTCCAGGGTATCGAGCACCGCAAACAGGTGGCGGAGATCGCGCTGGCAGCGCACGTAGATGTAATCCGCCACTTCATCGGGCAGTTCGATGCCCAGGCAACGACCGCGAAACTGCAAGGCCTGCACCCGCTCTTCGTCGTTGAGCGGATGCACCTGCAACACGCTGAAACCACTGAGACGCGAGCGCAGGTCTGGCAACTGGCAGGACAACTGCAACACCGGCTGCTCAGCGGCCACCAACATGGCGGTGCCCGAAGCGAGCAGGCGGTTATAGCAGTTGAACAGCGCCCGCTCCCAGTCGGGATTGCCCAGCGCACGGTCGATGTCGTCCAGGCACAGCAGATCCAGCGATTCGGCGCTCTCCAGCAACTCCTCGGGGCGATAACTCAGCAATTCGGCCACCGGCAGGTAGCGCGCATAGGCGCCGCGCGCATCGGCAAGGTGACAGCAGGCCTGTAGCAGATGGCTGCGGCCACTGCCGGCACGACCGTGAATATACAGCCACTGCTCGCCGCCACCTTGCGCCTGGCGCTGCAGCTCATCCGCCAACAGCTGATTGGCGCCAGCCACATAAAAGTTGGCGAAGGTGGCGTCGTCGGCCAGGCGCAGCGCCAGCGGCAACTGTTCAAAATGCTCAGACATCGGCTGCCGCTCTATTCCTCGATCACTGCGGTGTACAACTCACTGCTCTTATAACTGTCGTGCACGTGGCGCAACATCACCATCACCACCGCGGCAGCTGGCAGCGCCAGCAACACCCCGACAAAACCAAACAGCTGACCGCCGGCCAGCAGGGCAAAAATGACGGCCACCGGGTGCAGGCCGATTTTCTCACCCACCAGCGTCGGCGTCAGCCACATGCCCTCTAGCAATTGACCGATGCCGAACACCACGCCCACCTGCAGCAGCAGCCACGGGTCCTGAAACTGGAACCAGCCAGCGGCACCGGCGGCGCTTATGCCAACGATAAAACCCATATACGGCACAATACTGGCGAGGCCAGCTAGCAGCCCCAGCACCAGCGCAAGCTCCAGGCCGACAATCCACAGGCCAATGGTGTAGATCACGCCCAGTGCGCACATCACGATGAACTGGCCGCGGATGAAGGCCCCCAGTATCTCATCACACTCGCGGGCGATGACCGCCGCCCGCGGTTCAATACGCCGCGGCAGCAGATCGCGAATACGCGCCACCATCACATCCCAGTCGCGCAGCAGATAAAAGGTGACCACTGGAATCAGAACCACGTTGGCCAGCCAGTTCAACAGCGTCATGCCCGATCCGGTGATGCGGCCCCACATACTCGCCAGCAAGCCCCCGGCCGAATCCCAGTGCTGGCTCAGGGCGGCGCGGGCGGACTCCAGCGGCGTTGCCTGAGCCGGCAGATCCAGCTTGTCACGCAGTTGCGGAATAGCGGTCTGCTGCAGCCAGGCAAAGCCATCCTGCAGACGCGCACCCAGCAACTGCAGCTGCTCGATCAACAGCGGTAGCGTAATCAACAAGGACAAACAGAGAATCAGAATCAGCGCGGAGAACACCGCCGCCACCGCAGCGGTGCGGCCCATGCCCCGGGCCTCCAGGCGATCGACCACCGGGTCGCCGAGATAAGCCAGCAGCGCCCCCACCAGAAACGGCGCCAGAATTGGCTGCAGCAGGTGAATGCCCACACCCACAGCCGCCGTTAACAGCAAAAGTACCCAGTGTCGCGATTCCATCGCCCTCTCCCGGCGCCAGTTTTTTTTATAAAAGCCGTTACCTGCAAGCCGTGCTTAGCCGCGCCAGCGATAGTAGCCGTGCAATTCCATTGGCGGCACGGCCTCTTTCGGCGCCACCGTTTCAGCACCATTGGCGACATGATTGGTGGCGACACCTATACCTTCGCCACCATTCGCGCCACCCGTGCCGGCTGCGGCGCCCACCTCGCCCGGCGCACCCTCGGCGACCACGTCTTCGCCGCCGCCCATCACCGCCTGCAGCACGGACTCTACCGGCGAGCTGCGCAGCAGACGCGCCGGCGGCTCGGTGGCCACCAGTTTACGGTCTAGCGCAAAAAACTGTTCGACCTTGTCGAGGCTGTCTTTGAGCACCAGGTTGACGACCGCCTCGGTGCCCGACAGCCATACCGGGTTGGCGTGCTCGATGACCGCATTTTTTTCCAGATAGGTAATGATGCGTGCGTAGTCACTAAAGCCACGGATGCCGCTGACATGGATATTGGCGCCGTAGCGGCCGTCGGCACTGGCGACCACCGCAAACTTCTGCGCCAGGCGGTCGGCGGCCAGATCCACCGCCGGCCGCAGCACCGCCTCGGCGTTGTACTCGCGTGCATCCAGCGCCAGCTCATGCTGGTCCGACACAAAGGACCAGCTGGCCAGCCAGCCACTGCTCAGCAGTGACAGGCGGCCCACCAGATAGTGGTCCACCCGATAGCGCTCGACCGCGCGGGCGATGGCGCCGCGATCCAGCCGCCACAACTGGTCGGGGTTCAGGTTGAGGCTATCCTGCAGGTCCAGCAGCGGGTAGCTGAAAATCAGGCCGCGACGGCGCGCCTGCTGCTGCAACGCTTCGAACAGCTGGGGGTGGCTGTCGGGCGTGGCAAAGCGGCGACCACTGTAGTCATCCACTACCAGCCACACCAGGATACGCGGGCGATTACTGGACCACACCGGCAATTGCGCCTGCTGCAGCAGCTGCTGGACCTG
>JBFHRT010000058.1:0-8973 GCA_041591575.1 Spongiibacteraceae bacterium | reverse complement strand
TGTTGAATTGTAAGGGAAAAATGATTGGCATGGGCTTTGCTAAATCACTGCTAGAGCGCCGTGGCGAGCGGCAGTGTTTTGGCGTTGGCGCCCGCGCGGACTGTGGGCGACCAGTAACGACAGGGAAACCCGAGAATGAACAAAAAGGTGTTGATGATTGTGGGGCAGGTTGTGGTGCTGGCGGCAGCGGTTGGCGGCACCTGGTGGTTTATGCGCCCGCCGCCGGGAACCGGCCCCGCGGTTGCTGGTGAAGGAGGCGCGCCGGAACCGACGGTACTGCCGGTGGCGAGGGAGCCCATTTACTACTCACTGGAGCCCGCTTTCGTGGTCAACCTGCAAGATGGCCGCTCAATGCGTTTCTTGCAGGTGCAGGTGGATTTGATGTCGCGCCACAAGAAAGTGATTGAACTGCTGGAAACCTACAGCTCGCGTATACGCAATGACCTGATCATGCTGTTCAGCTCCGCAAACCGCGATGCCATACGCACCGCCGAGGGCCGGGAGGCGCTGCAGCAGGAGGCACTGAACACGGTCAATAAGGTGTTGATGGACGAGACCGGCATGGCCGGCATCGAAGCCGTTTACTTCACCAAGTTCGTCATGCAGTAGCGGGGACTGGCCGTGAGCGGTGTGCTGGAACAGGAAGAAATCGATGCGCTGATGGGCGGCCTGCAGTCCGGTGAGGTGGAGGCCGGCACCGACCAGCCCGGCGCTACCGCCTTTGCCCGCTACGACTTCGCCAAACAAGACTATGCCATCCGGCGCCTGATCCCCGCGATTGCCGTGGTGCAGACGCAGTTTGCCGACGCCATCAAAAGCCGCGTCGGTGCGCTGGTGCCCGGCCTCAGCGAAGTGGCCATCGACAAACTGGCGGTCATGAAATGGGACGAGCTGCTGCGCACCCTTGAGCCGCCCAGTGGCATTGCCGTGGTACAGGCACCGCCACTGGCGGCGCCGATGTTTCTGGCCTTTGAATCGGCGCTGGTGTTCGACCTGGTCGACCGCTATTTCGGTGGTCGCCAGCGACTGCTGAAGACGCGCACCGCCGAGCGATTTTCCGGCACCGAACTGCGCTTTCTGGAAACGCTGGGCGAGGCCCTGCTGCCGGATCTGGCCGGGGCCTGGCAATCGGTGCTGAACATACAGCCCACCCTGAGTACCTGGCACGGCAGCGCCCGCCATGTGGAAGAGCTGGCCGAGGGCGACACGCTGATTGCCAGCCGCCTGGCCGTATCGCTGGGAGAGCTCGGTGGCGGCCTGTGGGTGATGGTGCCCTGGAGTGCGCTGGAGGCCGTGCGCGATCGCCTCGGCGGTCCGGCGCGGTCGGCGCGGCGCGAGCGTGACGGTCGCTGGCGTGACAAGTTGCGCGGCGGCGTGGAGGACAGCGCGCTGGAAGTGATCGCGCTGCTGTCGGAGCAGAGCATCAGTCTCAAGCAGGCATCCCAGCTCAAGGTAGGCGACATCCTATCCATCGACTCGCCCGAGTCGGTGGAGCTGCACATCGACGATATTCCGGTGATGCGCGGTTCATTTGGTACTCACGAGGGGCAGATGGCGGTCAAAGTTGCCGAGATTACCCTGCGCCCGCCGCGGACCCCGACAGGAGGCGATCATGGTTGATAACAATTCGGTGGATGAAAACACCGCGGGTAAAGCTCCTGAAAACTCCACACCTGAACCCGCGGCAGCGGACACAAACGTTCCCGAATCGCCTTCGCTGGCGGAGCTGGAAGAGCAGGGCAGTGGCGCCGAGGCAAAAGCCGGCAAGCCGCAAGACCTGTCGCTGGAAATGCTGCTAGACGTCAATGTTAGCTTGGCCATCGAGCTGGGCCGAGTGCGGCTCAATATTCGCGACCTGCTCAAGCTTAATCAGGGTTCCATTGTCGAGTTGGACCGGATGGCGGGTGAACCGCTGGATGTGCTGGTTAACGGAACGCTGGTGGCGCGCGGTGAGGTGGTGGTGGTGAAGGACAAATTCGGACTGATGCTTACTGAAGTGGTTAGCCCGGAAGAGCGCATTCGGCGCTTGCGTTGAGGAGGTTCTAGCGATGAAAGCCATTGCGGCCATCATCCCCAGCCTGGTGGCGCTGGGCGCGCGGGCGACAGAGGGCGAGACGCCTGCCGCCAGCCCGCTGGAGCCGGTGCCCTATGGCGATATCACCGGGGTGATCGCTGCGCTGTGCCTGGTGCTGGCGCTGTTGTTTGCGGCGGCCTGGCTGGTGCGCCGCTTTAGCGGGCTGCGCGGCCCGGCGCGCGGCGGCATCCAACTGGTGGCGCAGCTGCCACTGGGCGTGCGCGAGAAAGTGCTGCTGTTACGCGTGGGCGAGGAGAACGTACTGGTGGGCTGCACCCAGAGCGGTATACGGCCGCTGCATGTATGGCAGGGGCCCTGCCCGGAAATGGAACCATCGGCAGTCGTGAGCGGGCCATTCGCCGAGCAGATGCAAAAGTTACTGAAACGGGGGCCGGGGGCGTGAAGCTGCGCAGTTTGTGGGTGCTGTTGCCTGCGCTGTTGCCGCTACTGGCCATGGCGCAGCCGGCGGCGCCGGTAGCGGGGCTGCCAGCGGTGTCGGTGAGTCCAGCCGCCGATGGTGGCCAGGAGTATACGGTGTCGCTGCAGCTGCTGGCGGTGATGACGGCGCTAACGCTGTTGCCGGCCATGTTGCTGGGCATGACCGCCTTCACCCGGGTGGTGATTGTGCTGGCCATTTTGCGCCAGGCCATGGGTACGGCGCAGACACCGTCGAATCAGGTACTGCTGAGTGCGGCGCTGTTTCTGACCTTGTTCATCATGAATCCGGTGTTCCAGGTAGCGTACACCGAAGCGGTGGCGCCCTATCTGCAGGGTGATCTGCAGTTTGGCGCGGCGGTGGAAAAGGGCTTCGGACCTTTCCGCGATTTTATGCTGCGCCAAACCCGCGAGGACGATATCGCCATGTTTGCCGAGATCGCCGACGCCGGGGAGTTCGACAGCCCAGAGGACGTGCCGTTTTTTATCTTGATGTCCTCGTTCCTGACCAGTGAGCTGAAAACCGCCTTCCAGATTGGCTTCATGCTGTTCATTCCCTTTGTGGTCATCGACCTGGTGGTGGCCAGCGTGTTGATGTCGCTGGGCATGATGATGCTATCGCCGATGCTGGTGTCGCTGCCTTTCAAGATCATGCTGTTCGTGTTGGTGGACGGCTGGACGCTGATCATGGGTTCGCTGGCCGCCAGTTTTTACAGTTAACGACGGCAACACAGCAATGTGTTGCCTATCACCGTCAGGCGCTTGCCTGATGAAAACGCGGCGAGGTGTGCTGTGACCATTGATACGGTAATGGAACTGGGGCGGCAGGGGCTGACGGTGACGGTATTGCTGGCGGCGCCGCTGCTGCTGTCAGCGCTGTTGGCGGGTTTGCTGATCGGGATGTTTCAGGCGGCTACCCAGATTCAGGATATGACCCTGAGTTTTATTCCCAAATTGATCGTGCTGGTGGTCGCGCTGGGTATCAGCGGGCCGTGGATGCTGCGGCTGATTGTCGATTTCACCCGCAATCTGATCGAAAAAGTGCCGGTGATAGCGGGGTAGTGCCGCAAATGGCACTGCGGTAGCGGGGGAGGAGCGTGGGTGTGACAACGATCAAATACACCGGAGGTCATGCACGACAGCTGCTGTTCCTGGCATCGCAAGGTGAAAGCAACTCCGTCATTGCGAGGAGCGCTTTTTGCGACGCGGCAATCTCCAGACGCCCTGCCATCCTGGCTGAGATTGCCGCGTCGCCGGATCACGGAAAAGCCCGTGATCCGGCTCCTCGCAATGACGCTCGCGAAGGTCTGTCCGTGCCTTTGCTAAGCAGCTCGGCGCATAAAATTGCCTGCGCCTGGTATTTATCATGCTTATCGACGACGCGCTAATCAGCAGCTGGATTCTGTCTGCCTGGTTGCCCTTTGTGCGCATCGGTGGCGCGGTCATGGCGGCGCCGCTGTTTGGTTCCAGCAATGTGCCGGCGCGGGTGCGGCTGAGTATCACCGTGCTCACTGCACTGCTGCTGGTGCCAGTGTTGCCACCGGCACCGGCAGTCAATCCGCTCAGCCTGGCGGCGCTGTTGTTGGCCATCAATGAGTTACTGCTGGGCCTGTGCATCGGCTTTCTGATTCAGCTGGTGTTCGAGGCGGTGGTGTTTGCCGGCCAGGTGATCGCCATGGGCATGGGGCTGGGGTTTGCGGTGATGGTGGACCCGCTGCGCGGGGTGTCGGTGCCGGTGCTCAGTCAATACCTGTTGCTGATCGCGCTGTTGCTGTTCGTGGCCATGGGCGGTCACCTGGAATTCCTGCGGGTGATAGCCGGCAGTTTTGAGCGCTGGCCCATAGGCGCCGCGGTGGTGGGCCCAGAAGCGCTGGGTGTGGTTATCGACTGGGGCGCAGATATGCTGCGCGGCGCCTTGCAGATCGCACTGCCGGCGGTGGTGGCACTGCAGTTGGTGCAGCTGTCGGTAGGGGTGATCAGCCGCGCAGCGCCGACACTAAACCTGTTTGCCGTGGGTTTTCCCATCGCCATGTTGATGGGCTACGTGGTGATTGAACAGGTGCTACCGGCGATGCTGCCAGCCCTGGAAACGTTGTTTAGCTCGGTGTTTGCCGCCATCGCGAGGTTGCTGGAGACCGCTCATGGCTGAAGAAAACGACGGCCAGGAACGCACGGAACAGGCGACGCCCAAGAAGCTGCTGGACGCCCGAAAAAAAGGGCAGGTGCCGCGCTCGCGGGAGATGTCCACCATGTTGGTGACCATCGCCGGCGCCGCCACGCTGGTGTTTGGCGGCGAACATTTTGGCCGCGGCTTTATGCAGCTGATGCAACACAGCTTTAGCGCCAGCTTTCTTAACCGCGCTGACCCGATGGCAATGCCGACACAGTTTTACGATTTTTTTCTGCACAGCCTGGCACTGGTGACGCCGTTGATGGCGGTGGCCATTGTCGCCGCGGTGTTGTCTTCGGTGGCGCTGGGAGGTTGGACCTTTAACCTGGGTTTCAAGCTTGACCGGTTGGACCCGGTCAAGGGCCTGAAAAAACTGTTTGCCCTGCGCGCGCTGGTGGAGCTGGTTAAGTCTATTGCCAAGGTGCTACTGGTGGGCAGTGCCGCGGCGGGCCTGCTGTGGCTGCTGGCGGATGACCTGATGGGCCTCGGCCTGCAGTCGGCCGATCGCGGTATTCCACACGCCGGCGCCATGCTTAGCTGGTTTTTTCTGATGGTCAGTCTGCCGCTGATCATCATTGCCGCCATCGATGTGCCCTGGCAGCTGTACAGCTTTCACAAGGAAATGCGCATGAGCCGTCAGGAAGTGCGCGACGAGCAGAAAGAGACTGATGGCCGTCCCGAGGTGAAGAGCAAGCTGCGCGAAATGCAGCAGGCGGCGGCGCAGCGGCGGATGATGGAGGAGGTGCCGAAGGCGGATGTGGTGATCACCAACCCCACCCACTATGCGGTGGCGCTGCGCTATGACGAGGCCCGCGCCTCGGCGCCGGTGGTGGTGGCCAAGGGCGCCGAGCTGATCGCCGCGCGCATTCGCGAGATTGCCTCGGAAAACGAGGTGCCGCTGGTGGAATCGCCGCGATTGGCGCGTGCGGTGTTCGCCAGCACCGATCTGGGCGACGAGATTCCCGCCGGGCTCTACCTGGCGGTGGCGCAGATTCTGGCTTACGTCTACCAGCTGCGCGACTGGCAGGTTCAGGGCGGCGAGTTTCCAGAGCCGCCGGAACCGGATGTGGACGACGAATTCCTGCAGGGCTTGGCGCCGTGAGTGGCAGTACTGGATGTAGAGGTAAGGACTAATGGCAGAACCGACCGCGGTGAGCAGCTGGCTGCGCGAATTTTCCCAGAGTGGCCTGGGCGTTCTCGGCGTGATGCTGGCGCTGCTGGCGATGGTGGTGATTCCGCTGCCGCCGTTCGCGCTGGACATGTTTTTCACCTTCAATATCACGCTGTCGCTGATCATCATCCTGGCGGTAGTGCATGTGCAGCGACCCATCGACTTCAGTATTTTTCCCACTGTGCTGCTGGTGGGCACACTGCTGCGGTTGGCGCTGAATGTGGCCTCTACCCGTATTGTGCTGCTCAAGGGGCACACCGGCCCCGACGCTGCCGGCAAGGTTATCGAGTCCTTCGGCGCCTTCGTTATCGGCGGCAACTACGCCGTGGGCATCGTGGTGTTTGTCATTCTGGTGATTATCAATTTCGTGGTGGTCACCAAGGGTGCCACCCGGGTGTCCGAGGTCACCGCGCGTTTCACCCTGGACGCCATGCCCGGCAAGCAGATGGCGATTGATGCCGACCTCAATGCCGGACTGCTCAGCCAGGAGGAGGCCCGCAGTCGCCGCGAGGAAGTACGCACCGAGGCGGACTTCTACGGCTCCATGGATGGCGCCAGTAAATTCGTGCGCGGCGATGCGGTGGCCGGCATCCTCATTTTGTTTATCAATATTCTTGGCGGCCTCACCATCGGTGTGCTGCAGCACGACCTCAGCTTCGATCAGGCGGCGCGGATCTACACCCTGCTCACCATCGGTGACGGCCTGGTGGCACAGATACCGGCGCTGCTGCTGTCCACCGCAGTGGCGGTGATTGTCACCCGCATTTCCCGCAAGCAGGACATGGGCGAGCAACTGCGCGGGCAGGTGCTGGCCAATCCCAACGTATTGCTGCTGGCAGGCGCGGTGCTGGCGGTGATCGGCATTATTCCCGGCATGCCCAATCTGGTGTTCCTGTTGTTGGCCGCCAGCTGTATTGGTGGTGGCTGGCTGTTGCAGCAGCGCCGCGCCGCGCAGCCGGAAGTACTCACCGAGCCGGAGGAGGGGCCGGAGGCGCCGCCGCCCGGCGAGGTCTCCGAGCTCAATTGGGAGGAAGTGACCCACATGGATGTGGTGGGCCTGGAAGTGGGCTACCGCCTCATTCCGCTGGTGGACCGCAGCCAGGGCGGCGAGTTGATTGGGCGTATCACTGGCGTGCGCAAGAAGCTGTCGCGGGAGCTGGGATTTCTGATTCAGCCGGTGCATATCCGCGACAACCTGGAGTTGGCGCCGACCGCTTACCGCATCATCCTGCTGGGTGACACCGTCGCCCAGGGCGAGGTGCAGCCCGGTCATGAGCTGGCCATCAATCCCGGCCAGGCCCAGGGCGCCCTGCGCGGCACGCCCACCAAGGACCCCGCTTTCGGCATGGATGCGTTGTGGATCGATCCCATGCAGCGCGATCAGGCCCAGACCCTGGGCTACACGGTGGTGGATATTGGCACTGTGATCGCCACTCACCTCAGCCAGGTGATCAAGACCCACGCTCACGAACTGCTGGGGCATGAGGAAGTGCAGCAGTTGCTGGACCGGTTGGCCAAGACCGATCCCAAGCTGGTGGAGAGCCTGGTGCCCAAGCAGCTGCCGTTGAGCATTGTGGTCAAGGTGCTGCAGAACCTGCTTCGCGAGAACGTCTCCATCCGCAGCATTCGCCTGATTGCGGAGTCACTGGCGGAACAGGCACCGCGCAGTAAAGATCCCGAGGAACTGCTGGCCGGCGTCAGGGTGGCGCTGGGGCGCAGCATCATTCAGGAGATACACGGCTTGGAGCCGGAACTGCCGGTGGCAGCACTGGATGCAGAGCTGGAACAAATCTTGCTGGATGTAGTGCGAGGCGGCGCCGGCGCGGTGGGTTTGGAGCCCGGCCTGGCGGAGCGCCTGCAAAATGAATTGGCGGAGTTTACACGTATGCAGGAGTTGTCTGGTCAGCCGGCGGTGGTGCTGGTGTCGCCGACTATACGTAGCTGGTTGTCGCGCTTTATCCGTCGCAGCCTGCCGGCACTGCATGTGCTCTCCTACAACGAGGTGCCCGACAGCAAGCAGGTGCGCCTGATCGCCACCATTGGTCAGCGCCCGGCTGGCGGCCCCGGTGGCCCCGGTCGCCTGGCCGAGTCTGGCGCCTAGGCTCAGGTCAGTGATGGGTGACAGGCCTGTTCTGGTTAAAAGCGCGAGCGCTAATGTGAGTGTAAGCCTATGAATGTCAAAAAGTATCGTGCCGCAGACAGCCAGCAGGCCATGCGCCTGATCCAGCAGCAACACGGGCCCGACGCGGTGGTGCTGGGCTGCCACCAGGTGCCCGGCGGCGTTGAGTTTGTGGTGGCTGTTGAAGATGGCGCTGACAGCGAGCCGGCGGTGCAAAAGGAAGCCGCAGCGGCTGGCCGCGAGCCAGAGGGCGAACGCCATTTTTCTGGCAGCGAGCCGCGGGTGGCCTGGTCTCAGGACGCCGAACTTTTGTCGCTCAAGCAGGAGCTGGATTCGGTGCGGTCGATGCTGGAGCGCCATTTCAGCGGCCAGGTATGGCAGAGCATGAGCCAGGGGCGGCCGGGTTGCGAGAGTGCCATGGAGCTGCTGGCAGACATGGGCATAGACCCTGGTATCGGCGAGCGCCTGGCGGCGCAGCTGCCACCGGGTGAGCTGCCCTCCATTCAGCGCGAGATCATCCGCAGCACGCTGTTGCAGGCACTGCCGGTAGCTCCGCCACCCACCAGCGGCCCGGTAGCACTGGTGGGGCCGCCGGGTTCCGGCAAGACCACTACCCTGGCCAAGGTCGCGGCGCAGCAGGTGCTCGCCGGCGGCCGAGAAAATATTGCCTTGCTCACCACCGACACGGCGCGGGTCGGTGCTCAGGAGCAGCTGCAGGTGTACGGGCGTATTTTGCAGGTACCGGTGCATGTGGCCACCAGCCTGAGCGAAGCGGTAAAAACCTACCGCCTGCTTTGCAAGAAGTCACTGCTGCTGGTGGACACCACCGGGCTGTCGTTCCGCGACGAGCGCGGCCTGGAAACATTGGAAAAAATGGTGGCGGCCATGCCGGGGCTGGCGGTGTACCTGACCTTGCCGGCCGATACCGAAAGTCATGCGCTGGGTGAAATTGCCGAGGCTTACGCGCGGCTGGCTCCGCGTGGTGCGGTGCTGACGCGGCTGGA
>JBFHRT010000057.1:0-9031 GCA_041591575.1 Spongiibacteraceae bacterium | reverse complement strand
TGGCGGACTACATCTCGAGCGCCGCGAGGTGGAAAACCCAAGGCGCTCGCTTTAGCCATTACTCTGCTCGCGAGGCCGGTTTTCCACCACAACTTCAAACTATAAGCATAGTTCAAGCTACCGAAGCATCAAGACTCCCGAAGTTTTAAGACCCCAGGGGGTCATTACTGATCAACAGTGCCACGGCGGCACCGACAAATGCCAGCTGTTGCTTCTCGCCCACCGGCAGACTCACGCTGAGCCGCCCGTCGCCGCTGCGATCAACCAGTGCCACGGTATGTTCACCGCGCCGGATTTCGTAACTCACAGTCATCGGTGCCTGACCGATATTTGAGGCCTGACTGCCAAGCACTTCAAAGCTGACACCATCAATCGTGAGATGCCCCCGCAGCGGGCTTGGTTCGCCACTGCTCAGCTCCAGCTGCCATTGTGGCCAGCTTGCCGTGTTGCCGCTCGCGCGGCAGCTTAGCGATGATTTGTACGCAGCCAGCTCCGACATGGAAAACGCATCGGTACCGTCGGAGCGGGTAACGCCAATACCCGTGGTTTCTATATGCAACAGCTGCCTGCAGCGGACGTCTGCCACTGCGCCACCAGGGCCGCTTAAATGAAACTCCAGCTCGGCATCGTTGTGCCTGGTGGTCGTGCCGCTACTCAGCTCGCGTCCACCGTCGGCACCGAAGGAGACCTGGGTATCTGTCGAAGTCGAAGTGGGTAACGTACTCCACGGCGACTTCGCGCGGACCTCGGCGGTATAGGGGCCGATCGTTACCGGCTTGTTGCGCAACCTCGCCCAGCCGCCTGTCCCTGTCGCCTCGTAGCGCTCTACTTGCTGACCAACCCAGTCGGCGGGTTCAAGCGCCTGCTGCCCCACGATGGCGCAGCCGCCGGTACTCAGCATCACACAAGCAGCAAGCGCGGCGCGCCAGCTACGCGCAGCGAAGCCCTGATTTTTGACAGTGTGCATTCCCAATCCCCAGATAGTAGATGCGACGCAATATGCGCCGTTTTTTGGATTTTGCCAATGCTTCTCTCTCGCCGTACGGCAGATGGTGGCTATGCCGACTTTCGAAACCATGGCCGTCTTTCGAAACTAGGCCGCCTTGCCGTGCTGCGGCAGGGTATGGGAGATCACCGCCGCCACCAGCAGGAAAGCGCAGGACAGCCACAGGCAGGCGCCGATACCACTGGCCTGAAACAACCAGCCCGACAATACCGTGCCCAACAGCCGCCCGGCCGCGTTGGCCATGTAGTAAAAGCCCACGTCCAGCGACACGCCGTCTTCACTGGCGTAGCTGACGATCAGGTAACTGTGCAGGGAGGAGTTCACCGCGAACAGTGCGCCGAACAACAGCAAGCCGCCCAGCAACAGCGGCGGCGATAGCGCCAGCGCGATGATCGCAGGCACGCCGGCCAGCGCAAAGGCCCAGCCGCAGGCGCTGCGGCCGTCGGGCAGGCAGCCGGCGCCGCGGCGCGCTGACACCCGGCGGGTAATGGCCGGCGCCTGGGTCTGCACTGCTCCGTAGCCGATGATCCATACCGCGACAAAGGCACCCACCTGCCAGAAGTCCCAGCCCAGCACACTGGCCAGGTAGACCGGCAGCGCAATCGCCAGCCAAACATCGCGGGCGGCAAACAAAAACAGCCGCGCCGCCGACAGGCGGTTCACTGCCGCGCTCTTTGAAAAAATATCGCGAAACTTGGGCTTGGCGCTAGCGCGGCCCAGATCACGCCGCAGCAATGCCAAGCTGATCAGCCACACCACCGTCAGCGCCAGCGCCATGGCCAGCACCGCGCCGCGAAACCCGATGGCGCCGAGCAGCGCCGCGCCGAGAAAGAAGCCGGCGCCTTTCAGCGCATTCTTTGAACCCGTCAGCAGCGCTACCCAGCGGTACAGCCGCCCCTGGGCCTCGCCCGGCACCAGCAGCTTGATGGCGCTCTTGGCGCTCATCTTGTTGAGGTCTTTGGCGATACCCGACAACGCCTGTGCCGCCATTACCCACGACACCAGCAGCCACTGCGGCGGCACCAGCAGCATCGCCAGCGCCACCACCTGCAACGCCAGGCCGATGTTCATGGTGCGGTTGAGCCCCAGCCGCGCCCCCAGCCAGCCGCCCACCAGATTGGTGACCACGCCGAAGAACTCGTAGAACACAAACAGCAGCGCTACCTGCAGCGGCGCATAGCCCAGCTGATGAAAGTGCAGCAGCACCAGCATGCGCAAAGCGCCATCGGTGAGGGTAAAAGCCCAGTAATTGCCGGTGACCACCAGGTACTGGCGGATGGCAGGGCTCAGCGCAGACAACACGGTGTGACGCCCTCCGCGCTATTCACCCAGCCCCACCCGTCGCATCAGCTCGGCAGTGCGCAGCGCGTAGCCCCACTCGTTGTCGTACCAGGCATAGAGTTTCACCTGGGTGCCGCCGGTCACCAGTGTCGAGGGCGCGTCGATGATGCTGGAGCGGGAGTCGCCGCGGTAATCCACCGACACCAGCGGCCGCTCTTCATAACCGAGGATGCCGCGCAGCTCATTTTCGGAGGCCGCCTTGAGCAGGCCATTGACCTCGGCTACTGAAGTTTCGCGCTCCACCTCGAACACGCAGTCAGTGAGCGAGGCATTGGCCAGCGGCACCCGCACCGCGTGACCGTTGAGCTTCCCTTTCAGCTCGGGGAAGATTTCGGCGATGGCGGTGGCAGAGCCGGTGCTGGTGGGAATCAGGCTCATGCCACAGGCCCGCGCCCGGCGCAGGTCCTTGTGCGGCGCGTCGAGAATGGTCTGGGTATTGGTGAGGTCGTGGATGGTGGTGAAGGAACCGCAGCGAATGCCGAGCTGCTCGTGAATCACCTTGACCACCGGCGCCAGACAGTTGGTGGTGCAAGAAGCCGCCGTGACGATGCGATGCTGCGCGGGATCGTACAAACCGTCGTTCACCCCCATCACCACATTGAGCACGCCCGCTTCCTTCACCGGCGCAGTAACCACCACCCGTTGCACCCCCTGGTCGAGGTAGGCCTGCAGCAGCTGGCGCTGGCGCATTTTGCCCGAGGCCTCGATCACCACATCGCAACCGGACCAGTCGGTGTCGGCAATGGCGCTGTTGCGGCTGGTGGTCAGCTCGGCACCGCCAATCAGGATATTGTCGCCCTGCGCCGACGCCTCGTGCTGCCAGCGACCGTGTACCGAGTCAAACGTCAGCAGGTGCGCCAGCGTGGCGGCGTCGCCAGCCGGATCATTGATGTGCACAAACTCGATGCCCGGCCAGTCCCAGGCCGCGCGCAGCACCAGCCGCCCCATGCGGCCGAAGCCGTTGATTCCCACTTTAATGCTCAACTCAGCTCTCCCAGCGCTTCATGCGCAACAAGCACGGATATTCGAATATCCATATATATAAACCAAAAAAGATCGACAACAGCCTAGCAGGGCTCTCGCTCCGCCGCGCAGCAGGCCTGCGACAGTCGCTGCCGGTCGCCGGCAAAACGCTCGTCGTGAGCGACAGCTGCCACCAGCGTGGCCAGCATCTCGCGCTGCCACTCACTCAGGTAGGGGTTGATCCGGTAATACACCCACTGCCCGCGCCGCTCGTCACTCAGCACACCACTGGCGCGCAGCTGCGCCAGGTGACGTGAAAGCTTGGGCTGCGACACTTCCAGCGCTTCAGCCAGATCACACACACAGACCGCCTCGCGGCCCTGCAGCAACACGGTGCAGCGCAGCCGGGTAGCGTCAGACAGGCATTTGAAGAACTGTTCCGGGCTGATCACGACGGCCTCCTGATGGCAGCCTCCCAAGATATGCGCGCAAGCATATATATTGCTGACGGGTAGAGCAAGCGTCACACTTGATTGCCGATGCCGAACTCGGGTAGGCTCAGCGCCACACTGTCGCCGAGTCTCCAACGCGCCCATGTCCCGCCGCCTGATTGCCATACTTGCCCTGCTGGTGCTGGTGGCCGCACGCGTCGGAGATATTCACGCCCACGCCTGTTTCGACGGCCAGGAAGCACCGCTGTCGGTGCACCTCGACAGCCTCGGTGCACACCCCCAGCATGACCATCCCCAGCACGGCAGCGCGGATCGCCCTGTCACGGACCAACACAGTGCTGA
The DNA here is from genome assembly GCA_041591575.1 of Spongiibacteraceae bacterium. Lineage (GTDB taxonomy): Bacteria > Pseudomonadota > Gammaproteobacteria > Pseudomonadales > Spongiibacteraceae > JBFHRT01. Next base: position 4,927 of record JBFHRT010000057.1, on the reverse strand, counting down.
CCAGCACGTCACCGACGAGCAACCGCACAGCGACGCCGATCTGGAACTGCCCTCGCAACCGCTGCCCGTCAGCAAGGACCTGAATCCCGCCCTGCTGAGCGCACTGCTGGTGCTGTTTGCCGCGGCGCCGCAACGCCAGCGCCCACCGTCACACCGTTCCCTCCCAGCACCGCGCCGGCGTCGCAGTCAGCTGCGGCCGCCATTGCGCGCCCCCCCTGCTCCGCTCTAACCGACAACGCTAATCGGCAGCCCCCGGCTGCCCAACCCTGTCGTGGCGCGCTGATGCCTGTTGCAGCAACGCGCCAGTGAGCTGGAGATCAGCATGAACCGACGATTCCTGACGGGGCTGGCGCTGTGCGCCGGCCTCGCACTGACCGCTGCCACCTCGGCGGCGGCAACCACCCTGAGCCTGCGCGATGCCATTGCCGCTACCCAGGCCCGCAACCCGCAACTGCAGAGCCATGCCCTGCGCGCCGAGGCGCTGGACCACGAGCGCGACCGCGCGGCCAAGCGTCCGGCGCCGGAACTCGGCCTGGAGGCCGAAAACCTTGGCCTCGGCAATGAGGCCGAATACACGCTGGCACTGTCGCAGGTCATCGAACTGGGCGGCGACCGCCGCGCGCGTATCGGCGTGGCCGACAGCCGCCGCCAACAGCAAGCCGCTCAACGCCGTATTGCCGAACTGGACCTGCTGGCAGAAGTGAGCCGGCGCTTTGTCGCCGTGGCTACCGCCGAACACCAGCGCCAACTGGCCGCCCGCGCGCTGCAACTGGCGCGCGACGCCGAACAGGCCGTGACCCGCCAGCAGCGCGCCGGCCGGGCAGCGGCGGCGGAACTGAGCCGCGCCAGCGCTACCCTCGCCCGCCGCCAACTGACTGCCGGCGATACCCAGCAACAACTGAGTGCCGCGCGCCTGCGACTGGCGGCGATGTGGGGCGACGAGCAGCCCGGCTTCGACCGCGTCGCCGCCGACCTGTTGGCGGTGGCCCCACCCGCGCCGCTGCACGAGCTGCTGGCCACACTGTCGGACCAGCCCGACCTCGCGCTGCTAGCCAGCGAGCAGCGCCTGCGCGACGCCGAGCTGCTACTGGCCCGCGCCGGCGCCAGTGCCGATCCCGAGTGGAGTCTCGGGCTGCGCCACCTGGAAGCCAGCGGTGACAACGCGCTGGTGCTGGGCCTGAGCCTGCCACTGTTCAGCCCGTCGCGCGGCCGCCCCGGCATTGCCGCCGCCACGGCCGAGCGCAGCGCCGCCGAGCAACGACAGGCAGCCGCAGGCATCGAGCGGCGGGCGCTGCTCTACGCCCTACACGGTGAGCTGCGCCAGGCGGTGAGCACAGTCACTACTCTGCGTGAGCGGGTATTGCCGCTTCTTCGCGACGCCCAGACGCAAAGCCGCGAGGCCTATCTGCGCGGCCGCTACAGCTATCAGGACTGGAGCGCCGCGCAGCAGCAGCTACTGGATGTCGAGCGCGAACTGATCGACACCGCCAGCCGCGCCCACCAGCTGCGCATCGAACTGGAACGGCTCACCGGCGCCCCGCTGCCGCTGCGCGCGCCCGCCAACCGCTTATCGGGAGTCTCGTCATGATCACTCAGTACATGCCTCACTTGGGCAAAGCCGCCGATGGCCGCTACGCGCGCTGGCTATTGCTCTGCGCCCTACTCGCCGCTCCGCTGCTGTTGCATGCCGGCAAAGAGCACGGTCACACCGAACACCAACAAACGGTCGATAACGGTCCGCACGAATCCCACGCAGGCGACAGCGAAGCGCTCCCGGTCGCCAAGTCAGTGGCCGCCGAGCTGGGCATTGGCAGTGCCGCCGCCGGCCCGGCCCGCCTGCAGCAGACGCTGCGCCTGTACGGCCGTGTGGTGCCCGATCCGCAGCGGGTCAGCCACGTTCGCGCACGCTATGCCGGGGTCATCCAGCAAGTGTCTGCGCAGCTGGGCGAGCGCGTCCGCGCCGGCGATGTCATCGCCAAGGTGGAAGCCAATGACAGCCTGCAGCCCTACAGCATCCGCGCGCCGATCGCCGGCGTGGTGGTGCAGCGCCACGCCAACCCCGGCGAGGTGGCGGCTGATCAGCCACTGCTGACCATCGCCGATTACCGCCAGCTGTGGGTAGACCTCGATGTGTTCCCTCGCGATGCAGCTCTCGTTCAAGCCGGGCAATCACTGCAACTCAGCAGCGGCTCACTGCAGCACGCATCCAGCGTCAGCTACCTCAACCCCGGCGAAGGGCAGCGGCCGACACTGACCGCCCACGCGCGGCTGGATAACGGCGACGGCCGCTGGACACCGGGCTTGCCGGTGACCGCCGAGCTGGTGGTGGCAGCCATCGACGCCGCCGTGGCGGTGGAGCGCCGCGCCCTTCAGCAGCTGGACGGCCGCGAGGTGGTGTTCGTGCTCGAAGGCAAACACGGCGACAGCTACCACTTTGAACCGCGGCCGCTGCAATTGGGCCGCCGCGACCAGCACTACGCCGAGGTGCTGTCGGGTCTCGAAGCCGGCGAGCGCTATGTGCTGGATAACAGCTACCTGTTGAAGGCGGAGTTGGAGAAATCCGGCGCCGCTCACCAGCACTGACACGCCAGCACGGAGGAGAGCAAGATGATTGAAGCGATTTTGCGCGGCGCCATCGAACGCCGCGTGCTGGTGATGTGCCTGATGCTGGCACTCGCGCTGTGGGGCGGCTGGAATCTGCGCCAACTGCCCATCGACGCGGTGCCCGACATCACCAACGTGCAGGTGCAGATCAACACCGAAGCGCCGGGCTATTCGCCACTGGAAACCGAACAGCGTGTTACCTACCCGCTGGAGACAGCGCTGGCGGGGCTGCCGCAGCTGAGCTACACCCGCTCGCTGTCGCGCTACGGGCTGTCGCAGGTCACCGCGGTATTCGCCGAGGGCACCGATATCTACTTCGCCCGCAACCTGACCAGCGAGCGCATGGCACAGGTCAGCAAGCAGTTGCCGACCGGCATTCGGCCCTCGCTGGGACCCATCGCCACCGGCCTCGGTGAAATCCTGATGTACACCGTGGCGGCCGAAGTCGGCGCGACATCCGCCGACGGTGCACCGCTGGATGCGACGGCGCTGCGCGAGATACAGGACTGGATCATCAAGCCGCAGCTGCTGCTGGTGGATGGCGTCACCGAGGTCAACAGCATCGGCGGCTACGACAAGCAGTACCACGTCACCCCCGACCCGGCGCAACTGCTGGGCTGGCAGTTGAGCATGGCCGATGTGGTCGAGGCGCTGCGGCGTAACAATGACAGCCGCGGCGCCGGCTTTGTCGAGCGCAACGGTCAACAGCTGCTGCTGCGCGCCCCCGGCCAGCTGCAGGGCATCGCCGACATTGAAAACGTGGTGGTCGCCAGCCGCGACGGCGTTCCGGTGCGCGTGCGCGATGTCGCCGAGGTGGCGCTGGGGCGCGAGCTGCGCAGCGGCGCCGCCACCCGCGACGGTCGCGAGACCGTGCTCGGTACCGCGGTCATGCTCAGCGGCGAAAACGCCCGCCGCGTCGCCGCGGCCGCCGCCGAGCGGCTGGCCGCGATCAACCGCAGCCTGCCGTCGGGGGTGCGCGCCGAGGTGGTGTACGACCGCACCGCGCTGGTGGACAAAACCATCGCCACCGTCAGCAAAAACCTGCTGGAGGCGGCACTGCTGGTGGTTGCCGTGCTGTTTGCACTGCTGGGCAATCTGCGCGCGGCGCTGCTCACCGCAGCGGTGATTCCGCTGGCGATGCTGGCCACCGTCAGCGGTATGGTGCACGCCGGCATCTCCGCCAATCTGATGAGTTTAGGCGCGCTGGACTTCGGCCTGATTGTCGATGGCGCGGTGATCATTGTCGAAAACGCCATTCGCCGGTTGGCCCAGGCGCAAGTGGCCAACGGCGGCCCGTTGCCGGCGCGCGAGCGCCTGCAGCTGGTGTTTGAATCCAGCGCCGAGGTGATTCGCCCCAGCCTGTTCGGGGTCGGCATCATCACCGTGGTCTACCTGCCGCTGTTCAGCCTCACCGGGGTCGAGGGCAAAATGTTTCACCCCATGGCCGCCACCGTGGTAATGGCGCTGCTGGCAGCGCTGCTGCTGTCGCTGACGCTGGTGCCTGCAGCGGCAGCGCTGTTGCTGCGCGGCCCCATCAAGGAGCGCGAAAACCGCCTGCTGCGCGGCGCGCGTTCGCTGTACCGACCGCTGCTGCTGGCCGCCCTCAAACTGCGCTGGGCGGTACTGGCCAGCGCCGGCGCACTGGTGCTGGCTTGCGCCTGGCTGGCCACCACTCTGGGCAGTGAATTCGTGCCGCAGCTGGATGAAGGGGATATCGCCCTGCACGCGCTGCGCATCCCCGGCACCGGCCTGGAGCAGTCGGTGGCCATGCAGCAGGCGCTGGAGCAACGCCTGTTGGCGTTTGCGGAGGTGCACACGGTGTTTGCCCGTATCGGCACCGCCGAGGTGGCCACCGACCCGATGCCGCCCAACGTCGCCGACAACTTCGTCATGCTCAAGCCGCGCAGCCAGTGGCCGGACCCCAAGCGCGACAAGGCCGAGCTGGTGGCGGCCATGGCGGCGGCACTGAGCGAACTGCCGGGCAACAACTACGAGTTCACCCAGCCGATTCAGATGCGCTTCAACGAGCTGATTTCCGGCGTGCGCGCCGACCTCGGCATCAAGCTGTTCGGAGACGACCTGGAGCAGTTGCAGGCGCTGGCGGCCGAGGTGCTGGCAGTGCTGGCACCGCTGGACGGCGTGGCCGATGCCCGCATCGAGCAGGTGGGCGAACTGCCGCTGTTGTCGGTGCTACCGGACCGGCTGGCGCTGGCGCGCTACGGCCTCAACGCCAGCGATGTGCAGGCGCTGGTGGCCACCGCCGTCGGCGGCGAGCGCGCCGGCACCGTGTTTGACGGCGACCGCCGCTTTGCCCTGCAGGTGC